>NZ_QEYV01000026.1:0-210253 GCF_003992815.1 Xanthomonas sp. DAR33341
AACGCAGCTGCGCCGATGGTAGTGTGGCTCAAGCCATGCGAGAGTAGGTCATCGCCAGGGGCTTTACCCCGAATCCCTCAGTCCAATGGACTGAGGGATTCTTTTTTGCGCCAGCGCTGGACAGCACTGCGCGCAACGCGACTCACATCCCGCCACGCCGTGGCTGCGTCGGGGGGAGTTGGCGCATTGCGCCGCTTGCTGATCGGCGCCTCGGCACCGAGATCGCCCTGCTCGCGGCAACAGAGCCACGCCAAGTGTCCCGCACGGGTGTTGGCACGAAGCCTTGTAACGCAGCACTCGCAAATCCCTTGGAAAAGAGGCGCGCTCCGCCTCTCTGGGCGTCAACCTGCCTGGCCAATGCCAGACGCACGGTGCGGCAGTCGCTGTAGCCGATAACAGACATTGCCCATGACAGCCTCGCTTGGCCGACGTCCTTGCCCGCATATCCTTGACACAAAGGACGGCCTAAAGCAGATCGATCACGGCATCTGCGATGTTTCCCACATCTTCGATGAGACCAGATGCAAGGCACCAGTGGTAACACGACGCGCGGTGAAGGTGTCCGATAACTCTTGGATCGAATCCAGCGATGTACGCCATCAGGGCGCCCGCTTGGGAGCCGTCGATTCGAATAGCTGGCGAAGTGCGCCACGAACGCCCGCCCCTTGTTCGCCGAGCTGTGACCGATGCTCTGGATCGTTGGGATATCCACCACGACTGACAATCTGAAAAGCTGCGCCAGCCAACAAAAACCCCGCATGAGCGGGGTTTTTGTTGTTGTGCTGACAGTACATCTGGCTGCAATCGGTAATGACGAACCGAGCAGCGTGCAGACGCCGGCATCTGCTGGCCGGTATTAGTCACCCAAGGTCAATAGCGAGGCGTTGCCGCCTGCCGCGGTGGTGTTGACGGTGACGACCTTCTCGGTCGCGAAACGCAGCAGGTAATGCGGGCCGCCGGCCTTGGGGCCGGTGCCGGACAGGCCCTGGCCGCCGAACGGTTGTACGCCGACCACGGCGCCGATCTGGTTGCGATTGACGTAGACGTTGCCTACCGCCACGCGCGAGGTGATGCGGTCGATCGTCTCATCGATACGCGAATGGACACCCAACGTGAGGCCGTAACCGGTCGCGTTGATCTGCTCGATGACGGCATCGAGCTGGTCGGCTTTCCAGCGAATCACGTGCAGCACCGGCCCGAAAATTTCCCGCTGCAGCTGGGACAGCGATGTCAGCTCATAGGCGCGTGGAGCGAAAAAGCTGCCGTGTGCGGTGCTACCGTCCAGGGCGGTGCTGCCGATCAGACGCGCTTGCCGATCCATGCGTGCAGCGTGATCGTCGAGAATCTTGAGGGCATCGGCATCGATGACAGGGCCAACGTCGGTCGATGGCAGGCCCGGATCGCCGATCTTCAACTCACCCATCGCACCGGCCAGCATCGTCATGACCTTGTCGGCGATGTCGTCCTGGACGAACAGGACGCGCGCCGCGGAGCAGCGCTGCCCGGCCGAGATGAAGGCACTGGAAATGGCGTCTTTGACCACCGCTTCGGGCAGCGAGGACGAGTCAGCGATGAAGGCGTTCTGGCCGCCGGTTTCGGCGATCAAGACGCCGATGGCAGCATCGCGTGCGGCCAGGGTACGGTTGATGATGCGTGCGGTTTCGGTAGAACCGGTGAATGCAACGCCGGCAACGCGCGGGTCGTTGGTCAGTGCAGCACCAACGGTAGCGCCATCACCTGGCAGGAACTGCACAGCCGCTTCCGGTACGCCGGCTTCGTGCAGCAGCTTGACCGCTGCAAAGCCGATCAGGTTGGTCTGCTCGGCCGGTTTGGCGATGACCGTGTTGCCGGCCGCCAGCGCTGCGGCGACCTGACCGAGGAAGATCGCCAACGGGAAGTTCCACGGACTGATGCAGACAAAGACGCCACGCCCGTGCAGCTGCAGCTCGTTGGATTCGCCGGTCGGTCCAGGCAGGCGCTCCGGGGCACCGAACTGCGCACGCGCCTGGCCGGCGTAGTAGCGCAGGAAATCGACGGCCTCGCGGACTTCGGCCACTGCGTCGGGCAGCGTCTTGCCGGCTTCCTTGACGCAGATCGCCATGAACTCGGAAATGCGCGTTTCGAGCAGATCAGCTGCATGTTCCAGGATGGTGGCGCGGCTCGCTGCAGGTGTGCGGTTCCAGGCCGGCTGCGCGGCCACAGCGCTGGCCAGCGACTTCTGGACGGTGTCCGGATCGGCCGGGTGCCACTGTCCAACCGTCTCGCGGCGATCTGCCGGATTCAACACCGCTTGGCTGGGCGTGCTGATCAGCGCACCAGGCACCAGGGGCGTGGCCTTCCACGGTTTGATCGCGGCGTTGAGTTGCTCGGCCAGCTGGCGCAGATCGTTGTCGTTGGCGAGATTGGCGCCCATGGAGTTTTTCCTGTTCTGGTTCTGGCTACGCAGCAAATCGGCTGGCAGTGGAATCTTGGGATGCGGGATGGAAGTAAATGACGTCACAGCCTCGACCGGGTCGCGGATGAGGTCTTCGATGGCGACATCCTCGTCGGTGATGCGATTGACGAAGCTGGAATTGGCGCCGTTTTCGAGCAAACGTCGCACCAGATACGGCAGCAGATCTTCGTGCGAGCCGACCGGTGCATAGACGCGGCATGGCAGATCGAGACGATCGGCAGGAATCACTTCGGCATACAGGTCATCGCCCATGCCGTGCAGTTTCTGGTGCTCGTAGGTCTTGCCTGCCGCAATCGCACGGACTGCCGCAATGGTCTGCGCGTTGTGCGTGGCGAACATCGGGTAGAGCGCGTCGCTGTGCGCGAACATGCGACGTGCGCATGCCAGGTACGAC
Organism: Xanthomonas sp. DAR33341; assembly: GCF_003992815.1. Taxonomy (NCBI): domain Bacteria; kingdom Pseudomonadati; phylum Pseudomonadota; class Gammaproteobacteria; order Lysobacterales; family Lysobacteraceae; genus Xanthomonas; species Xanthomonas sp. DAR33341. Next base: position 2,850 of record NZ_QEYV01000026.1, read on the forward strand.
ACGTCAGTGTTCTGCTTGCGCGTAAACACCGGGTAGCCGGGATGCCCTTCGATCTGCGCGCGCTTGATCTCTGCGTCCCAGTACGCGCCTTTGACCAGGCGCACCGGAATACGTCGTCCGACACGGCGCGCCAGATCGGCAAGAAAATCGATCGTGTACGGCGTGCGTTTTTGATAGGCCTGCACGGCCAGGCCATAGCCTTCCCAGCCATCCAATGACGGGTCGGAGAAGGTGGCCTCGATGATGTCCAGCGACAGTTCCAGCCGGTCGGCTTCTTCGGCGTCGACGGTGTAGCCGATGCCGTACGACTTGGCCAACTGCGCAAGTTCCAGCACGCCCGGCACCAGCTCTGCCATCACGCGGGCGCGCTTGGCATGCTCGTAACGCGGGTACAGCGCCGACAACTTGATCGAGATGCTGGGCGCGGCAAATACATCGGTACCGACGAAGCTGCCGCTGCGGCCGATCGCATGAATCGCATCCCGATACGCCTGCAGATAGCGCTGCGCATCCTTCATGGTGAGCGCGCCTTCGCCAAGCATGTCGAACGAATAACGGTAGTTGGCGTTGTCGCCCTTGCGCGAACGCGACAGCGCCTCGCCGATGGTGCGGCCCATGACGAACTGATGGCCCATGATCTTCATGGCCTGGCGCACGGCCAGGCGAATGACCGGCTCGCCGACGCGGCCGATCAGGCGCTTGAAGGCGCCCGGCACATCGGCGCGGGTGAGGTCGTTGAGCTGTACCAACTGACCGGTCAGCATCAGGCCCCAGGTGGAAGCGTTGACCAGCACCGAATCGCTGCCGCCCATATGCTTCTTCCAATCCGCATCGCCAAGCTTGTCGCGGATCAGCTTGTCGGCAGTGTCCTGGTCGGGAATGCGCAACAGCGCCTCGGCCACGCACATCAGCAGCACGCCTTCTTCGCTGCCCAGGTCGTATTGGCGCATGAAGGCTTCGATGGCGCCTTGGTCCTGCGCACGCGCCCGCACACGGGTAACCAGATCGGCAGCGATCGCCTGCACGTTGGCTTGCTCAGCGACAGGCAGGCGTGCCTGGTCGAGCAATTCACGCACGTGCTCGGTTTCGTCCTTGAGCCAGGCCGCGGTGATGGCGGCACGCAAAGCGCCAGGTGCGGCGGGCAGTTCGGGCGCCAGCAGCGGGCGCGCAACTGAGGTGGAGGCAAGCGGGTCGAGCTGAGCGTTCATGCGAAAGGTGCCTTGGATTCCGTGCTCATTCTAGTGAGCCAAACGGCTCGCGCACTTGTGTGGAAGCGGCGGCTTTCCCGCCGTTTTGTGCATGCCGCCGGCGCAGGTGCGCGGTGCGGGGTGTCGGCACGACGATCGTCGTGAGACTTGGAAGTGATTGAATTTAGACGCACTTTTAGCTGCACTGCAGCAAATTTTTGATCGCCGGAAATGCTTGCCGCATGCGTTGGCGCGGGTCTACCATCGGGCTATTCCCGCAGTGCGCTGCGTGCTGTTTATGATCGAAGTGCTGCCGTTGATGTCCGGAGGGGTTGGGACGCAGCTGCGGTTGCGGCCTCCGCGGGCACTGTCGGCCAAGCAATTCGTGCAGCTGTTCGCAGTGTTGGCGGGAACGATGTGGTTATTTGCAGGCCTGGGGTGGTGGACCGGCAATGCGTTCGCGCCGGTTTTTGCCCTGGTACACAGTGGTGTGGTGGCGCTGGCGCTACGGCAGTTGTGGCGAAGTGGCGAGCGCGAAGAAGCGATCCGGGTGGGGGAGGCCGTTGTCGAGGTGTTTCCGTCCGGGCATGCGCCACCAGCGTTCCAGGCACATCCGCACTGGGTGCGGCTTTGCATAGAACGCGATGACAGGGTGTTGCTGGTCAGCAGCGGCAAGCAGATCGAGATCGGAAGTTTTCTCGGGCCGGCCGAACGTGTGGAACTGGCAACGACGCTCAAACGCTTGCTCGCGGCCGCCAATGGCCGTCACCGATGACGTAAGGGTCTAGGCAATGACGCAACGCAGCAGCTGGAAGTCGATCAACACCTGCACACAAGTAGGCCTGGCGATGGCGGCGCTGTTGAGCGCGCCGGTGGCCTGGGCGCAATCGGCCGATCCAAAGGAATGGCAGCTCAACATGGGGCGCGGGGTGACCCAGACCGCGCGCATGGCCTACGAGGCGCACATGGTGGCGCTGTGGGTGTGCGTGGCGATTGGCGCGCTGGTGTTTTCGGCGATGGGCTATGCGATGTTCAAGTTCCGCAAGTCCAAGGGCGCGGTGGCCGCGCAATTCAGTCACAACACCACCGCGGAAGTGCTGTGGACGGTGATTCCGGTCCTGGTGCTGATCGCGATGGCGTGGCCGGCGACGGCGAAACTGATCGCGATGTACGACACCCGCGAATCGGAAATGACGGTCAAGGTGACCGGCTATCAGTGGATGTGGAAATACGAATATCTGGGCCAGGGCGTGGAATTCACCAGTCGCCTGGCACGCGAATCCGATCGCATCCGCCAAAGCGGCGAGCGCCCCACCGCAGCCTCGCAGCCGCATTATCTGCTGGATGTCGACAACCGCCTGGTGCTGCCGGTCAATACCAAGATCCGCTTCGTGATTACTGCCGACGATGTGATCCATGCCTGGTGGGTGCCGGCGCTGGGATGGAAGCAAGATGCGATTCCCGGCATCGTCAACGAAGCCTGGACCAACATCGAGCAACCGGGCGTGTATCGCGGGCAGTGCGCCGAGTTGTGCGGCAAGGATCATGGCTTCATGCCGATCGTGGTGGAGGCGCTGCCCAAGGCTGACTTCCAGCGCTGGCTGGCGTCGCGTCGTCGTGCGTCAGGCACGGCGCCGGGAGCGGCGCCTGCGGCGCCAGCCGCCGCACCGACGCCGGCCAGTGCACCGGCCGCTCCGGCCGCTCCGGCAGGTGACGCCGCGCCTGCCGCGGTACCGGCCCAGGCCGCAGCACCGACCGCCGCTCTCTAATCGCCCGCAACCGCTCGCTTCGCAGAGGTCATTCCGTCATGGCGCATACCGCAGTCGATCACCACGGACACCACCAGCCCGGTTTCGTCGAGCGCTGGTTCTTTTCGACCAATCACAAGGACATCGGCACGCTGTACCTGCTGTTCTCCTTCGTGATGTTCATCATCGGCGCGGCGATGAGCGTCGTGATTCGCGCCGAATTGATGCAGCCCGGCCTGCAGTTCGTCAAACCGGAATTCTTCAACCAGATGACCACCGTGCATGCACTGGTGATGATCTTCGGCGGCGTGATGCCGGCTTTCGTCGGCTTGGCCAACTGGATGATCCCGTTGCAGATCGGTGCACCGGACATGGCATTGCCGCGCATGAACAACTGGTCGTTCTGGTTGTTGCCGGTCGCCTTTACCCTGCTGCTGCTGACGCTGTTCCTGCCGGGTGGAGCGCCAGCCGGTGGCTGGACGCTGTACCCCCCGCTGTCGCTGCAGGGCGGGTACAACGTCGCCTTCAGTGTGTTTGCGATCCATGTGGCCGGCGTCAGTTCGATCATGGGCGCGATCAACATCATCGCCACCGTTCTCAACATGCGCGCGCCGGGCATCGATCTGCTGAAGATGCCGATCTTCTGTTGGGCCTGGCTGATCACCGCGTTCCTGCTGATCGCGGTGATGCCGGTGCTGGCCGGCGCAGTGACGATGTTGCTGACCGACAAGTTCTTCGGCACCAGTTTCTTCAACGCGGCCGGCGGCGGCGACCCGGTGATGTACCAGCACATCTTCTGGTTCTTCGGGCACCCGGAGGTGTACATCATGATCTTGCCGGCGTTCGGCGTGGTCAGCGAAATCATCCCGACCTTCAGCCGCAAGCCGCTGTTCGGTTATCAGGCGATGGTGTACGCCATCGCAGCGATCGCGTTCCTGAGCTTTATCGTCTGGGCGCACCACATGTTCACCGTGGGCATGCCGCTCGGTGGCGAAATCTATTTCATGTTCGCCACCATGCTGATCTCCATCCCGACGGGGGTGAAGGTCTTCAACTGGGTCAGCACGATGTGGAAAGGCTCGCTGACCTTCGAATCGCCGATGTTGTGGGCCGTGGCGTTCGTGATCCTCTTCAGCATCGGTGGTTTTTCCGGCTTGATGCTGGCGATCGTGCCAGCGGATTTCCAGTATCACGACACCTACTTCGTGGTGGCCCATTTCCACTACGTGCTGGTGACCGGTGCGGTGTTCGCGCTGATTGCGGCGGTGTACTACTGGTGGCCCAAGTGGACCGGGCGGATGTACAACGAGACCTGGGCCAAGGTGCACTTCTGGTGGACGATGGTATTCGTCAACCTGCTGTTCTTCCCGCAGCACTTCCTCGGCTTGGCCGGCATGCCGCGGCGCATTCCCGACTACAACGTGGTGTTCGCCGACTGGAATCTGGTCAGTTCGATCGGTGCGTTCGGCATGTTCGTCACGCCGTTCCTGATGGCCGCGATCCTGCTGTCCTCGTTGCGGAGTGGCGCGCGGGCACAGGCGCGTTCCTGGGAAGGTGCCAAGGGCCTGGAATGGACGGTGCCGTCACCTGCCCCGGCGCATACCTTCACCGTGCCGCCGGTGATCAAGCCTGGAGATCTTGCGCATGAAGACATCGGCCACTGAGTCCGCCTCGGAGCCGGCGGTGACGCGTTTGCTCTCTGCTGCGGAACGGCAGGCGCAGCAGCGCCGTGCGGTACGCCGTACCGCAATCACGGTCGGCATCATCGCGTTGCTGATCTATGCAGGCTTCATCGCCTCGGGAGTCATCGGGCGGTGAGTGCACGCGCGCCCGCACATGCACCAACCGCCGGCTTGTTCAAGCTGCTGGGCGTGGTGCTGGGCGTGTTTGTGCTGACGTTTTCCCTGGTGCCGCTCTACCGCATCGCCTGCGAGAAAGTGTTTGGCATCCGCATGGAGCGTGCGCCTGGCAGCACGCGCGCAAACGCGGGCGCGCCACCTGCCGCCGGCAAGCGCACGGTGCGCGTGGAGTTCGATGGCGGGGTCAATTCCAAACTGCCGTGGACCTTCCATCCCGAACAGATGACGATGGATGTGGTGCCGGGCGAGCTCAACGAGGCGCTGTATTTCGCGCGCAACGATGGCGCGCGTGCGGTGGTGGGCAGTGCGGTGCCCTCGGTTGCCCCTGCACGTGCGTCGGGCTACTTCAACAAAACCGAGTGCTTCTGCTTTACCGCGCAGACCTTGCAAGCCGGCGAAACGCGCGACATGCCGCTGCGTTTCATCGTCGACCCCGCACTGCCGCCGGAAGTCACCACGATTACCTTGTCCTATACGTTCTATCGCAACGACGCGCTGACCTCGGAACTGCAGGGCGGCGGCACGTCTGCCGCGCCGCGCGCCGCACCCTGATTCTTCATCCACACGCACCACGACACGGAAGCAACGCCATGGCCGATCACAGTCCCAACGCCGACGCGTATTTCGTCCCGAGCCAGAGCAAATGGCCCTTTGTCGGGTCGATTGCGATGTTCGTGATGATGATCGGCGTGGCCAGCTGGCTCAACGACGCCGCATGGGGCCGCTGGACCTTCTTCGCCGGCGTGGCGATGCTGCTGGCGACGTTGTTCATGTGGTTTGGCGACGTCATCCGCGAATCCAATGCCGGGCACTACAACCGCCAGGTGGATGGCTCGTTCCGCATGGGGATGGTGTGGTTCATCTTCTCCGAGGTGATGTTCTTCTGCGCGTTCTTCGGTGCGCTGTTCTACACGCGTGTGCTGACGCTGCCCTGGCTGGGCGGGGAAGGCGACGGCGTGATGACCAACGAACTGCTGTGGAATGGCTATTCCGCTGCCTGGCCGACCAATGGCCCGGGCACGATCGGTGGGCAGTTCCAGACCATCCCGGCCTGGGGCCTGCCGCTGATCAATACGCTGATCCTGCTTAGCTCCGGCGTGACCTTGACCATCGCCCACCACGCACTCAAGGGCGGGCGCCGTGGCGCGCTCTTGTTATGGCTGGGCTTGACCGTGCTGCTGGGTTGCGTGTTCCTGTTCTTGCAGGCCGAGGAATACATCCACGCCTATACCGAGCTCAATCTCACGCTGGGCTCGGGCATCTACGGTTCGACGTTCTTCATGCTGACCGGCTTCCACGGCATGCACGTGCTGCTGGGCACGATCATGTTGGCAGTGATGTGGCTGCGCGCGGCGAAAGGGCACTTCAGCCGCGACAATCACTTCGCTTTCGAAGCGGCTGCGTGGTACTGGCACTTCGTCGACGTGGTGTGGCTGGCGCTGTTTTTGTTCGTGTATGTCCTTTGAGAATCGGGAGTCGGGAGTCGGGAATCGGGAATCGCCAGAGCGAGGCTGCTTTTGACTTTTACGATTCCCTACTCCCAATTCCCCTTTCCCGGCTCCTCAGCGGCCGAGCCCATGCGGCTTGATCCAGCCGGTATAGATGCCGAGGATCACGATGGCGATCAACGCCACCGATAGGCCGATGCGCCAGGTCAGGGCGTTGACGGTGCGCTTGGTCTGGCCGCGGTCGGTCAGCAGGTAGTAGAGGCCGGCGCCCAGGTTCCATAAGATCACGATCAGGAAGGCGACAATCAGCAGCGTCTTGAGCGAATCGTTCACAACAGCCCCGGGTGCAGTCGGCGTGGTGATGGCATTGCACGCCTTTTTGCGTCGCTTGTCATGACGCGCAAGCACACGGCGGTGTTTGGCTGGTGCTTGGCGCTGCTAGTGAGCGCGGGTTTTGCGGCGCTTGGGCATTGGCAACTGCAGCGGATGCATAGCAAGCAAGCCTTGCTGGACCGTGCCGCACATGTGCGAGACACCACGCTGCCCTTGGGGCAGGCGCTGGCGACGCCGAATGAGTTGGCATGGGTGCGTGGAAGCGTTCGTTTCTTGCCGCAACTGGTCTTGCTGGACAATCAGCTGCATGACGGACGTGCCGGCGTGCGCGTGTATCAGCTGGCAGCGCCAGAAGGCGTATCGACAGGCGTGCTGGTGGATCTGGGCTGGCTGCCATTACCGGCCGATCGGCAGTTGCCCGGCATCGTTGCGCTGAAAGGCGTGCAGACGGTGCAGGGTCTCTTGAGCGCACCGCCGTCGGCGGGATTGGCGATCGGGCCGGCGCTGGCGCCGGGGGCTGCGGCGCAGACCTGGCTGGCCACCCGACTGGATCTGCAGGTCCTACGCAGCACGCTTGGCAGGCGCGACATTTCGTCGCAGGTCTTGCGCCTGGACCCTGCACTGCCGGTTGGCTACACACGCGATCTGGACATGCTGCCAAACACCCTGCCGCCCGCGCGGCACTTGGGTTATGCGGTGCAATGGTTCGGGCTGGCCGCTGCGGTCCTGGCGACCGCAACGCTGCTGACATGGCGTGCGCGCCGCCGCAGCCGCAGGCACTGACGCCTGCGGCATGAGAAAATCGCTGTCATGACCTCCTCCACATCGGCCACGCCGCATTCGGTCAAACGCGGCCGCAGGATGCTGATTGCCCTGGCGGTGCTGTTCTTCGGCTCGATGTTGCTGGCCGGCGTGCTGCGCTTCTCCGGATGGCAGCCGGCTTCCATGCGCAACAACGGCGAACTGCTGAAGCCGCCTGCGGATCTGCGGGCGCTGGTGCCGGTACGTGCGAGCGGGCAGCCCTATGCCTGGGGGCCGAGCGAGCGCATCTGGCGCATTGCAGTGGCGCCGCCGGCCGATTGCACGCAGCAGTGCGTGGCCTTGGCCGCAGAGCTGGACAAGGTATGGCAACTGCTCGGGCATCGTGCCGACAAGGTGGAGGTACTGTGGATCGGTGCGCCGCCGGCGGGGCTGCCGCCGATGCCCGCATTGCGCGTGCTACGCGACGATGCCCCCTTGCGCCAGGCATTGCCGCGCGGCACCGATGCGGCCGGCGTGCCGGTGTATGTGATCGACCCCAATGGCTTTGTGATCCTGCGGTATGCCCCCGGCTTCGACCCGGCCGGCCTGCGGTCGGATCTGGTCAAGCTGCTGAAACTGATGTGAGCCCGTTTCGATGAACCTGTTTGCGCCACCGGCGTTGTTCCGTCACTTCCATCGCATGGCCTGGCTGGCCGCGCTGTTCACTGCGAGCACGATCCTGTTCGGGTCGTTCGTGCGGTTGTCCGACGCCGGCATGAGCTGCCCGGACTGGCCCACCTGCTACGGCCGTGTGACCTGGCCGCAGACCAGCGACGAAGCCAATACGCACGTGGCCAGCAAGATCCGCCCGCTGGAATCGCACAAGGCCTGGCGCGAACAGGTTCACCGTTTCCTGGCCGGTGCGTTGGGCGTGGAAGTGTTGGTGTTGTCGTTGCTGGCGGTGCGTCGCCGTCGCATGGGCATTGCCCAGGTGGTGTCGGCTGCGGTGCTGGTGGCGTTGTCGATCCCGCTCTACATGTCCGGCTGGCACGCCACGGCGTTCGGCATGGCGATCACCGGCGAGGCCATCCTGCTGCTGGCGGCATTGCGCTGGAGCAACATCGATCTGGCGCGCGCAGCGGTGCTGACGCTGGCGGTGGTGATCTTCCAGGCCTTGCTGGGCATGTGGACGGTGACGTTGCTGCTCAAGCCGATCGTGGTGATGGGGCACTTGCTGGGCGGTATGCTGATGTTCTCGCTGCTGGTGTGGATGGCCTGGCGTGCGACGCATCTGCCGATCACCCTGGCCGATGCATCGCGCTTGAAGTGGCTGCTGCGCCTGGGCGTGGCGGTGCTGGGTCTGCAGATCGCGCTCGGTGGCTGGGTCAGCGCCAACTACGCCGCGCTGGCGTGCGGCGGCGGCAGCTGGTCGGCCGACAACTTCCCGCGCTGCGTCAGCCAGTGGTGGCCGCCGCACGATTTCCGTGAAGGTTTCACGCTATGGCGCGGCATCGGGGTGGATTACGAAGGCGGCGTGCTGGACGGTGCGGCACGTATCGCGATCCAGATGGCGCACCGGCTATGGGCAATTGCGACCGCGCTGTACTTATGGTGGCTGGCCTGGCGCTTGTCGCGCTCGCCGGGCATGCGGGTGTGGGCCGGCGCATTGGCGCTGCTGGTGGCCGTGCAGGTGACCCTGGGCATGCTCAACGTGAAGCTGGCGCTGCCGCTGGAGGTCTCGGTCATGCATAACGGCGGGGCGGTGGCGTTGTTGTTCGTGCTGGTCTCGCTGCTGGCGCGGCTGCGCGCGCCGGAGTGAGCATGGCTGTCAGCGCACGCGATTATTGGGATCTGACCAAACCCAAGGTGGTGGCACTGATCGTGTTCACCGCCTTGGTGGGGATGTTCCTGGCTATTCCCGACATGCCGACCTGGCTGCAGGTGCGCACCGGCGCGCTGGGCTTCCTGGGCATCTGGCTGGCCGCCTCGGCGGCGGCGGCGATCAACCAATTGCTTGATGCCAAGATCGACGCACAGATGGCGCGCACCTCATGGCGCCCGTTGGTGGTGGGCAAGGTGCGGCCCTGGCAGGTGCTGGTGTTCGCCGGCGTGCTGATCGTGATCTCCATGACCGTTCTGGTGGTGTGGGTGAATGTCATCACCGCCGTGCTGACCTTCGCCTCGCTGATCGGGTATGCGGTGATCTACACCGTCTACCTGAAGCGCGCGACCTCCCAGAACATCGTGATCGGCGGCCTGGCCGGCGCCACGCCGCCGATGCTGGGCTGGGCCGCGGTGACCGGGCTGCCGACCAGCGCCGACTGGATCAATGCCTCGTTGCTGGTGCTGATCATCTTCATCTGGACGCCGCCGCATTTCTGGGCGCTGGCAATCTTTCGTCGCGCCGATTACGCCAAGGCGGCCATCCCGATGTTGCCGGTGACCCATGGTGTGCCGCATACGCGCAAGCAGATCCTGGTCTACACCGTATTGCTGGCGATCGTGACCTTGGCGCCGGTGGCGGTGGGCATGAGCGGGATGTTCTACCTGGGCGGCGCAGCCGTGCTCAATGCGGTGTTCCTCTGGTACGCGTGGCGCATGCTGAACCCGCCGGACGAACTGTTTTCGATGAAGATGTTCGGGTACTCCATCGTGTACCTGATGGCGTTGTTCGCCTTCCTGATGGTCGATCATCTGCTGCTGCCGTGGGTGCGCTAGTCGCTGCACTGATACGCGCGGCAACGCGGTGGTCTGCCGCCACTGACTGCGTCGCAACCAGCGTATGGATGGATCACGTCTATAGCGCGCCTGCAGCGCCTGCGGCGCGTGGCGAAAGATCGCCGGATGAGGCGCCGCGTGCGGCGCGTCGAGGTCACCAGCGGCGTCCACGTCAGCAGGCGCCGCGGTTTGCGGCTTGCAAGCTTCTGATCATCACGCGTTGCCAGCACACGGCAGCGCTGTGACGACTCAACTCAGCCAACTGGCGCACTCGCTGGTAGTTTTGCTGTTGCAGCTGGACTGCATTTTCTGTTGCAGACGTGCCAGCACTGCGCTGCCTTCGCGGCGGTGCTGCTTGCTCCAGGTCTTCAGTGCGGTGCCGAGGGTGGTGAAGCGCTGACGGGTACGTTGCCGGTAACCATCCGGTTGACCGGCCAACTCGCCAATCACCTGGGCGGCGGCGCTCTCGATGCCGGCAGTGTCGTCCGGGCTGAGCCGGATCAGCCCATCTACGTACATCACGCCCCACTGCACGCGTGTGGCGGGTCCTTGCGCGCTGTCGTAGGCCCGTTTGAGCCACAACAGGGCGGTCTTCTTGTCGCCGCGTTGTTCGGCCAGATCGGCCAATTCGGGCATGTAGTAGTACGGGCTCTTGCTGCGCGACAACTCGGCCAGCAGCAATTGCTCTGCCGCGCTGCGATCGCCGACCTCGCTCAGCAACGCGGCGGCCGTGCTGATGGTGGATTGGCGCTCCTCGTCGGTCTTGGCCGTGTCGGTGGCCCACTGCACGCGCTGGTGCACGACCTCCACCACGTCTTTCGGCAGCGGCGGTTGCGGGCCTTCGGCTTCGGTTTCGGTGGGCTGGCCTTGTGCCAGGCGTGCCAGCTGGATGCGCGCATACGCGGTGCCAAGCCGGTCGGAAATCGGCAATGAAGGATCGGCGTAGACCTTGTCCAAGGCCTGATTCAGTGCGTTGGAGAGCGCGCTGCGCACGCCGGCTTCATTGCTGGCGGCGGTGACCAGGCGCGCCGGCACATAGTTCAGCGTGCCGAGATTGGCGCGCACTTCTGCCGGGTCGGCCAACACTGTTTCCAGCAGCGTGCGATTTGCGCTGCTGGCAGCCGGCGGGTGTTTGGCGGCACTGATGGCGGCCAGGGCGAAGCTGCGTTGCAGTGCCGGCTGTGGCGCCGATGCCGAGAGCCGGGTGAGCACGTCGGCGGCGTCATCGGGTTTGACCAGCCGGTCGTCGGTGCCCCAGGCATAGTTGCCGAGCACGGCCCAGTCGTCCGCGCTGAGCTGTTGCGGCGTGTGCAGCGCCTTGTCGAGCAGTTGCTGGGCGGTGCTGGTGCTCTTGGCCGCAACCCGCAACACCTCAGCCAGGCGTGCGTTATCGGCATCGCCGGCCAGCCGGGTGATTTCGCTGTGATCCGAGCGCAGCACGATGATGGTGGGATAGCCCTTGACCCCGAAGCGCTCGCCCCAGGCCTGCGCGCCTTCGGAATCGCCGTCCAGGTGCACGGCGACAAATTGCTGGGTGCGCGCGATGAAGGCCGGATCCTTGAACAGCGTGGCCTTGAGGCGATTGCAGGGCGGGCACCAGGCTGCGCCCCAATACAACAGGATCGGCTTGCCGCTGTCCTTGGCTTCGGCAAAAGCGTCTTCCACATCGCCCTCGCGCCAGGCGATGCCGGCAGCGGCTGTCGGCGTGGACGCTGTCTTGGGCTGTGGGGGCGCCGCAGGCGGTGCTGGTTTGTTGCAGGCGGCCAGCGCAGCCAGCACTGCCAGCAGCGCGATCAAGGATGGGGAAGGGCGTCGCAGCGACAGCATCATGGCAAATCACCGTGGGGCGGCAGGAGGTCGATCACGCACTCTAGCGGCCGCTGGCGGACCAGGGCCGGAGTGCGTCATAACTGTTGTACATCTGCTTACAACCCGGATTTGCGGCGATGCGAACTGCTGTTACGCAATGCGCAGCGGGCAGGCGCTGGCGCGGCGCATCGTCAATGGCGCTCGGTTGCGCCTTGCGGCTGGCCCGAGGCACCGCGCGCATAACGTGCGGCCACAACGGCGCAGACGATCAGCTGCAGCTGGTGATACAACATGATCGGCAACACGATCGCGCCCAGCCCGCCGCCGGCAAACATCACCTTGGCCATCGGCACGCCAGTGGCCAAACTCTTCTTCGAGCCGCAGAAGACGATGGCGATTTCATCGGCGCGGCTGAAGTGCAGGCGCCGCGCGATGCAGGTGATCGAAAGCATCGCCATGGCCAGCAACAACGCTGCAGCGCCGAGTACCGCCAGCAGCGCAGGCAGTGGCGTCTTCTGCCACAGCCCTTCGTTCACCGATGCGCTGAAGGCGGTATAGACCACCAGCAGAATGGTGCCTTGATCGGTGTAACGCAGCACGGCGCGATGGCGTTCGACCCAGCCGCCGATCCACGGACGCATGAAATGGCCGGCCAGAAACGGCACCAGCAATTGCAGCAGGATCTTGCCGATCGCCTCGGCCGGATGCGCCATCGCGCCTTGGCTGCCGACCAGTGCGCCCATCAGCAACGGGGTGAAAAACACGCCCAGCAGGCTGGAAAGCGAAGCCGCGCAGACCGCAGCCGGCACATTGCCGCGCGCCATCGATGTGAACGCGATCGAGGACTGCACCGTGGACGGCAGCGCGCACAGGAACAGCACGCCGACATACAGCTCCGGCGTCAGTACCAGATGCGCCAGTGGTTTGAACAACAGCCCAAGTAACGGGAACAGGACGAAGGTGCAGCCCAGAATCACCAGATGCAGGCGCCAGTGCAACGCGCCGGCCTTGACCGCTTCGCGCGACAGCCGCGCGCCGTGCAGGAAGAACAGCGCCGCGATCGCCACGTCGGTGACATCGTCCATGACCGCAGCAGCCGTACCCGAGACCGGGAGAAACGAGGCCAGTGCGACCGTGCACAGCAGCGCGAGGGTGAAGGGGTCAATGCGCAACCGCGCCAGCAGCTTCTTCATCGAGATCCAACGGTAGCGCGCGATCTTGCGCCTGGTATGGACCATTCTACGATGCGTGCTGTGGCATCGACGCCACCGTTCACGCCTGAAACGGCCCGGCGGTGCGCGATTGCCTTGCGCTGCATCCAGCCGCACAGCGCTGCATCACGACGCTGCGAGCGCCTTGAGCAGTTCGCGCATTTCGTATTTGTCGGTGTCGTCCAGCCCTTGCGCGCGCTGTTTGGCCTGCAGCTCTTCCACGCGCTGACGCAGCAACTGCTTGTCGAGTTGCGCGACGACGTCATGCAGCTCAAGCGTCCAACTGTGTTCGTCGCCGGGAAGCTCCTGCGCCGCCAGCTTCTGCAAGGCAGCGAGTTCCTCGCGCTCGGCGAAGTGCTCCAGCAGCGCGCCCGTGCTGATTTCCGGGCGTTGCCGGACCAGGTCCAGCAATTCCATCAACAAGTCGATCCCGGGCAGGCGCAGCCCGGAAAAATCATGCACGCCCTCCAGGCTCATCGCCAATGACGGCCGTTGCAGCAGGATGGCGATGGACGCACGCACCAGGCTGCGTTTCTGCGTGGGCGCGCCCATGCGGGCAGGCGGCCGCGGCCTGGGTGCGGGCTGCTGCGCAGACGCATTGGCGCCAACCCCGGTCAGGCGCGCCAGTTCCTGTTTCATCAGATCGCCGAATGCGCCCTCGGGGATTTGCGCCAACAGCGGGCGCGCACGTTCGGCCAGGCGCGCCTTGCCGTCCAGCGTGTGCAGGTTGATCTCACGCGACATCTCGTCGAAGAAGAATTGCGACAGCGGCGTGGCCTGTTTCAGGCGCTGATCGAAGGCCTGTGCGCCTTCCTTGCGTACGATGGTGTCCGGGTCCTCGCCATCGGGCAGGAACAGGAAAAACGCCTGGCGGCCATCCTTCATGCGCGGCAGCACCGATTCGAGCGCGCGCCAGCCGGCCTTGCGCCCGGCGTTGTCGCCATCGAAACAGAAATACACATCCGGCGCGTTGCGGAACAGCAGCTCGGCATGTTCGGGCGTGGTGGCGGTGCCCAGCGTGGCCACCGCCTGGGTGACGCCGAACTGGAACAGCGAGACCACGTCCATGTAGCCTTCCACCACGATCAGCCGCTCGATCTTCTGATTGGCCTGCCGCACCTGCCACAGGCCGTACAACTCGCGGCCCTTGTGGAACAGCGCGGTTTCCGGCGAGTTGAGGTACTTCGGCCCCGGGTCGCGGCCATCGGCCGGCGCGCCCATGATGCGTCCGCCGAAGGCGATCACGCGGCCGCGGCGGTCGAAGATCGGGAACATCACCCGGTCGCGGAACTTGTCGTACACATGGCCGCGATCGTTCTTGGAAAACAGCCCGGCGCGCTCGAGCACGCTCATGCGCCGCGCATCGGTGCCCAGGGTGTCCTTCAATGCGCTGTAGCCGTCGGGCGCATAGCCGATCTGGAAACGCGCGCGGTTGTCGGCATCCACGCCGCGCCCGTCCAGATAGTCGCGAGCGCGTCCGCTGCCCTCGAGCTGACGCTGGAAGAACTTGGTGGCCGCTTCCAGTGCCGAGTACAGCTCGCGGCTGTCGTCCTGCTGTTGCGGCGTGCGTTGCTGCGTCTCGCGCGGGATGTCCATGCCGGCGCGCTTGGCCAGCTCATCGACCGCATCGAGAAATTCGAGGCGGTCGTAATTCATCAGGAAACTAATGGCGGTGCCGTGCGCGCCACAGCCGAAGCAGTGATAGAACTGCTTGGTCGGCGACACCGTGAACGAGGCCGAACGCTCGTCGTGGAACGGGCAGCGCGCCGAATATTCCTTGCCCTGACGCTTGAGCGGCACGCGACCGCCCACCACCTCGACAATGTCGGTGCGTGCAAGCAGTTCGTCGATAAACGCGTCGGGGATGCGGGCCATCCCGCTAGGATATCCCAGCGGCCTGCCAGTACTTCGTCGCCCCCGCCGACGAGGCCGGGGAGGCCGGCACTGCAGCAGAGTCCTCAGCCGCGTGGCAGCGCGTGCGACTCCGATGCTGAAGATGCAGGCGCTGCATCGGCAGGCGGCACGATCACCGGCGGATGTTCCGGATCCACGCCCGCCTCGCGCAGCTTGCGATGCGAGCGCACCCGCTCGTCGATCACCGCGGTGATCAAGGCGCCGACGAAGAACACCACCGAGGCGTAGTACATCCACACCAGCAGGATGACCAATGTCCCCATCGAACCGTAGGCGCTGCCCGGCGCTGCGGTGGCGATGTACACGCCGATGGCGTAGCGGCCCAGCGCGAACAACACCGCGGTGATGACGCCGCCCAGGAACGCCTGGCGCCAGTCGACGGTGCGATCGGGCAGGTAGCGATAAAGGAACGCGAACGCCAGCGAGTACAGGGCCAGCGTGGTCACGTAGCCGACTGCCGGCAGGACCGAGGGCAGGCGCGCAAAGACCACCTGCAGTGCGGTGGTGGCAATCATCGACACGATCAGCAAGAAGCCCAACGCCAGGATCACCCCGAACGAGAACACCCGCTTCTGCAGCCAAGCCATCAAGCCGTCCAGGCGTTGCTTGTCGGTGCGGAAGATCAGGTTCAAGGCGTTCTGCAACTGCGCAAACACCGCCGTGGCGCCGATGAACAGCAGTAGCGTGCTCCATACCCCGGCCAGCGAGCCAACGCCAGGTTGATCGGTTGCATTGCGAATGACGGTCTGCGCGACTTCGGCCGCGCTGCCGCCGGCCAATTGCCCGATTTGCTGCACCAATGCTTCCTGCGCTGGCGGATAGAGCGAGGCAGTCAGCCACAACAGCAGCACCAGCAACGGGGCCAGCGACAGCAGCGCGTAGAACGACAACGACGCCGCCTGCGTCATCACGTCGATCTCGATGAAGCGGTTCAGCAGCGCCATCGGCACGCTCCGCTGCAGACGGCTCAGATGCTTGTGCAGATAGGCGGAGGAAAGCGTCGTCACCGGTGGGAGGATCCTTGGCGCATACCGTTGGCGCGGAGGCGACGTCAGGGCAAAGACGGTATGCGGAAAGACCTTGCCCATGCCTGCGCTGGCGTACCCGTTCTAGCAGGGCCGGATCGAAGGACGGGTGAAAGCGCGCACGTGTTGCGGGCTAAGCAGCAGGCGGCGCACCTGATATGCGCAGTCTGTTGCGCGTCGTGAGCAACGCGCGCGGCGTGTCTGTCAGCGCGTTCAATGTGCGCCAGTCGCCGGTGCACCTGTAGGGCCGCGTGCTTGGCACTGCCGGAGTCCACGCGACGACCGGGACGCAGACTGTGCAGAGCGCTTCGGCCGCATGCTGGGCCATGCGCGTTTGAACGAGGGCGCGCGCCCTGCCCGATGCGTTGCGTGTCGCAGATGTACAACGGCCTTGGCGCTCCAGCGGCGTCTTGCAACATCACTGCGCGTTAAGAGGTCCGCCTTCCACTGGAAAAGCCGCTCGGTGGTGCGGCAGGCAGTGCCGCACTCGCCGCACTCGCCGCAGTGCCCTGGCCGTGGCCGTGGCACAGGGCGCTGCGGCGATCGATCAGCCTGCCAGCTGCTGCTTGACCAAAGTCGAGACCAGGCCCATGTCGGCCTGACCGGCCAGCTTGGGCTTGAGTGCGCCCATCAGCTTGCCGATATCCGCCGGGCTGCTTGCCCCGGTCTCGGAGATCGCGGCCCGGATGGCAGCCACGATCTCGGCTTCGCCCATCTTGGCCGGCAGATAGCGCTCGATCACCACGATCTCCTCGCGCTCGATCTGCGCCAGGTCATCGCGCGCGGCGGCTTCGAACTGGGTGACCGAGTCCTTGCGCTGCTTGACCATCTTGTCCAGCACGGCGATCACGGCGGCATCGTCCATCTCGATGCGCTCGTCCACTTCCTTCTGCTTGATGGCGGCGTTGATCAGCCGGATCACGCCCAGGCTGTGCTTGTCGCCGGACTTCATGGCGGCCTTCATGTCATCGGTGAGCTGCTGCTTCATGGACATGCGGTAACTCCTGAGTGTAGGTATCGAGTGGTGGACAAGGCGCCTAAGCGGGCTGGGTACCTCGGCCGAACGGGGGGCAGGGCGTGCGTGGAGAGATGCCTTGCAGCGCCTCGCGCGTCGCGCGGATTGCTTAATGTCTCCAGTGCAATGCCGTGTAGCGGACCAATACAAAAAGCCGGCGACGCTTGCGCGTGCCGGCTCTTGGGTTCGCTCCCGATAGGTCGCGCCTTCAGCGCAGACCCATCGGCAAGGAACCGCATTCGATCAGTACAAGCGCTGACGCTTGGTGACGTCGCGCGAGGAACGACGCAGCTGACGCTTCACGGCAGCGGCAGCCTTACGCTTACGCTCCTGGGTCGGCTTTTCATAGAACTCGCGCTTGCGGGTTTCGGCCAGCACGCCGGCCTTTTCGCAGGTGCGCTTGAAACGACGGAGCGCAAATTCGAAGGGCTCGTTCTCGCGGACTTTAACGCTGGGCATGTGTTCTCCAGAAATGGGATTTCCGTCCGGGAGCCCCGGGCGGGTGCGAGCGGACTCGCGTGACGGAATTTCCGGGTTGCCCCGGCGAGCCGCGCATTATAACGACTTGCCGACGACCTGCAAGCCCCTGGCAGAATTTGCAGCCGCGACGCGAATAAAGCATGCGCCTGGGCCATATGCGGCCGGCACGGTAGGGCGATGCAGCATCTTGCCATCGGCCGATCTGCGCAGCACAAAAGCTGCGAAAATAGTTGCATCTCCCCATGCCGAGCTGCCGTGAAAGTTCTTGGGATCGAATCATCGTGCGATGAGACCGGCGTAGCGGTCTACGACACCGAATTATCCGGCGTGCCAGCGCTACGCGCGCATGCGGTCTACAGCCAGATCGCGCTGCATGCCGAATACGGCGGCGTGGTACCGGAGCTTGCCAGCCGCGACCATGTGCGCAAGCTGCTGCCGCTGATCCGCCAGACCCTGGGCGAGGCCGGGCTGCGCATCGACGAACTGGATGGTGTGGCCTACACCGCGGGGCCGGGGCTGGTCGGCGCATTGCTGGTCGGTGCCGGCGTGGCGCGCTCGCTGGCCTGGGCATTGGATGTGCCGGCGATCGGCGTGCACCATATGGAAGGCCACTTGCTGGCGCCGTTGATGGAAGACGACCCGCCGCAGGCGCCGTTCGTGGCCTTGCTGGTATCCGGCGGGCATACCCAACTGGTGTCGGTGAAGGCGCTGGGCAGCTACCAAGTGCTGGGCGAGACGCTGGACGATGCGGCCGGCGAAGCCTTCGACAAGACCGCCAAGATGATGGGCCTGCCGTACCCGGGCGGCCCGCAGCTGGCCGCCTTGGCCGAAACCGGCACGCCGGGGCGCTATAAGTTCGCGCGGCCGATGACCGACCGGCCCGGCCTGGATTTCAGTTTCAGTGGGCTCAAGACCCAGGTGCTGCTGGCCTGGCGGTCCAGCGACCAGTCCGACACCACCCGGGCGGACATCGCGCGCGGCTTCGAAGACGCGGTGGTGGACACCCTGGCCATCAAGTGCCTGCGCGCGCTGGACGCGGCCGGCTGCGACACCCTGGTGGTGGCCGGCGGCGTGGGCGCAAACAAGCGCCTGCGCGCGCGCCTGCAAGAGGCTGCCCAGCGCCGCGGCGGCCGGGTCTGCTTCCCGCGCCCGGCCTTGTGCACCGACAACGGCGCGATGATCGCCTTCGCCGGCGCGCTGCGGCTGCAGGCCGGTGAGCATGCGGATGCGGCGGTGCATGTGACGCCGCGGTGGGATATGGCGGCGCTGCCGCCACTGGCGGCGCAGGAATCGGGAGTGGGGAATCGGGAATAGTGAAGAGTGAAGAGTGAAGAGTGAAGAACTCTACTCCGATCCTATCCGTACGTGCGCTGTTGTCTTTGCTCCTACCAATTCCCTATTCCCGACTCCCGATTCCCCATGGATAAAGTGTTTATTGAAGGTCTCGACATCGATGCGCTGATCGGCATCTACGATTGGGAACGGCGTATCCGGCAGACCTTGCGGTTCGATCTGGAAATGGGCTTTGACAACCGCATTCCGGCGGCCAGCGACGACATCGCCGACACGCTGAACTACAAGGCGGTGAGCAAGCGCCTGATCGAGTTCGTGCAAGCCTCGGACTTCGGGCTGGTGGAGACGCTGGCCGAGCGCTGCGCGGGGCTCGTGCTGGACGAATTCGGCGTGCACTGGCTGCGGTTGAAGCTGAGCAAGCCGGGGGCAGTGCGCGGCGCGCAGGCGGTGGGCGTGATCATCGAGCGGGAACGCGCCGCCTGATTGTCGCGAACCGCTCGCCTGGCTGGCTTATCGCTGCATGCTTGGATCCCGGAATATCGACGGTTGCGGCGGCCCAGGCGCTGCGCCGCTGCCGCTCCGGCGGGCAACATGCCGTGCAACCGGCCTCTACAAATCCCCAATCTCGAATCCCGGCCTTCAAAACTTGCCTCCCCGCAGGCGCGTCAGGCTAGAATTGACGGCCATGTAAACGTTTTCTCAAGGATCTCATGGCTGCTGATCGCATCGAAACCCTGATTGCCCGGATGACCGTCGAAGAGAAGGTCGGACAGTTGGGTGTGTTCGCCGACATGGTGCGGCCGTTCGCGCCGGACGTGAATCCCGAGGCCAACGTGCTCAATGCCGACGAGGTGTTGCAGCAGGTGCGCTTGGGTCGGGTCGGCTCGCTGTTCAATGGCGTGGGCGCCGCGCTGGGCGTGCAGATCCAGAAAGTCGCCGTGGAAGAGAGTCGCCTGGGGATCCCGGTGATCCTGGCCGCCGACGTGATCCACGGCATGCGCACGGTGTTCCCGATCCCGCTGGGCGAGGCGGCCAGTTTCGAGCCGGCGTTGGCCGAGCGCACCGCGCGCGCCACCGCGATCGAGGCCACCGCTGCCGGCCTGCACTGGACCTACGCGCCGGCCGTGGACATCGCGCGCGACCAGCGCTGGGGCCGTGGCGCCGAGGGTGCCGGCGAAGACGTGATGCTGGGCGCGGCCTTTGCCGCTGCCCGTGTGCGCGGGTTCCAGGGCAGCGACCTGACCGCCCACGATTGCCTGCTGGCCACGCCCAAGCATTTCGCCGCCTATGGCGCAGTGGCGGCAGGCATGGAATACAACACCGTCGACATTGCGCCGCAGACGCTGCGCGATGTGCATTTGCCGCCGTTCAAGGCCGCCTTCGATGCCGGCGCATTGACCGTGATGTCGTCCTTCAACGACATCAACGGCGTACCGGCCAGCGCCAACCATGAGTTGCTGACCGAGATCCTGCGCGGGGAATGGCAGTTCCCCGGCGTGGTGATTTCCGATTACACCGCCGACATGGAATTGATCGCCCATGGCTATGCCGCCGACGAGCGCGACGCGACCAAGAAGGCCTTCCTGGCCGGGTTGGACCTGAGCATGCAAAGCGGCTTTTATGCCGCGCATCTGCCGTCGCTGGTGGAAAGCGGCGAGGTGCCGATGGCCACGTTGGATGCCAGCGTGCGGCGCATCCTGCAGCTCAAAGAAGCGATCGGGCTGTTCGACAATCCGTATCGCTCGCTGGACCCGGCGCGCGAAGCCGACACCACGCATCTGCCGGCGCACGATGCGCTGTCGCGCGACGCGGCGCGGCGTTCGATCGTGCTGTTGAAAAACGAAGGCGGCGTGTTGCCGCTGAAGAAGAGCGGCCAGCGCATCGCGTTGATCGGCCCGTTCGTGCAGGACCGCGAAAACATCGAGGGCTGCTGGACCCTGTTCGGCGACAAGGAACGCTACGTGACCCTGGAGCAGGGCGTGCGTGCGGTGGTCGGCACCGAAGATCTGAGCGTGGTGGCGGGCTGCGGACTGGAAGAGGCGCTGCCGGGTGGCATTTCCGCTGCGATCGATGCGGCGCAGGCGGCCGATGTGGTGGTGCTGGCGTTGGGCGAGCCGCAGCGTTTCAGTGGCGAGGCGCAATCGCGCACCGAGATCACCTTGCCGCCGGCGCAACAGGCACTGGCTGAAGCGATTGCAGCGACCGGCACCCCGATGGTGGTGTTGTTGCGCAATGGTCGCGCGCTGGCCTTGGGTGGCGCGGTGCGCGATGCCGACGCGATTGCCGTGACCTGGTACCTGGGCACGCAGACCGGTACCGGTGTGGCCGATGTGTTGTTCGGCGACTACAACCCGTCGGCGCGTCTGCCGATCAGCTTCCCGCAGGCGACCGGGCAGCAACCTTATTTCTATAACCATCTGCGCACCGGGCGCCCGGAATTGCCGACCCTGTCCGAGTACAAGGCGCGTTGGCGCGAGATGCCAAACGAGCCGTTGTATCCGTTCGGGCATGGCTTGAGCTACACCACGTTTGCGTATGCGCAGCCGCAGTTGAGCGCGGCGCAACTCGGCTGGGATGAGGCGCTGACCATCACCACGCGCGTCAGCAACACCGGCAAGGTCGCCGGCGAGGAAGTGGTGCAGTTGTATGTGCACGATCGCGTGGCCAGTCGCGTGCGTCCGGTGCGCGAACTCAAGGGGTTTCGCAAGGTATTGCTGCAGCCCGGCGAGAGCCGGGACGTGGTGTTCACGCTGGAGCGCGATGCGCTGGCATTCACCAACCACAAGGGCGTCTTCGGTGCGGAGCCCGGTCTGTTCGATGTATGGGTGTGCGCGTCGGCCAAGAGCGGCGAGGCAGTCACCTTCGAGCTGCTGGAACGCTGATAGAAGCGCGCTTGGCACACTTGGCTACAGCACGAAGCGCCCGCTGACGTCGTGGTCAAACGCGATGACGACTGTCCAATGTCGCCATCGCCCTTGCCGGTGCAGCGCATCGGATGCACCGGCTTATGCTGCGGAATCGATCAGGCGTCGTTTTCGACCGCGGCCTTGCTCTTGGGCGTGAGTTCAGCAGACGCCCGGTACTGCCACTGGCTTCGTCTTCCAGTAGCCAGAGCGCGCCGTCCGGGCCTTGCTCCACTTCGCGGATGCGTGCGCCCATGTCGTAACGGGCCACTTCGCGCGGCTGGTCACCCAGCGACACCTGCACCAGCGCCATCGACGACAGCCCACCGATAAAGCCATTCCCGCGCCATGTCGGGAACTGCTTGCCGCTATAGATCACAAAACCTGCCGGCGAAATCACCGGCGTCCAGCTGATCTTGGGCGCGGCGAACTCCGGGCGCGTGTTGTGATCGGGGATCGGCGTGCCGTCATAGTTGTCGCCGTTGGAGACGATCGGGTAGCCGTAGTTGGCGCCACGCTGGATCAGGTTCAACTCATCACCGCCGAGCGGACCCATTTCGTGTTCCCACAGGCGGCCCTTGCTGTCGAAGGCCAGGCCAAGAATATTGCGATGGCCCAACGACCACACCTGCGCAGCAACGCCGCCTTGCGCAACGAACGGGTTGTCGGCCGGCACGCTGCCGTCGTCGTTGAGCCGGATCAGTTTGCCGAGGTTGGCTTTCATGTCCTGGGCAGGAGTGAACTTCTGCCGTTCGCTGGAGCTGATCCACAGCTTGCCATCGGGCCCGAACGCGAGCCGATGCCCGAAATGACCATTGCCGGTGACTTTGGGGTCCTGGCGCCAGATCACTTTCAGGTCCGAGAGCGTGCCGCCGCCGGTTGCATCCAGCGTGAGCTTGGCGCGCGCCACCGCAGCGCCGCGCGTGTCGCCTTCGCCCGGCTCGGCATAACTCAGGTAGACCAGCCCGTTCTTGGCGAAGCGCGGATGCGCCAGAACATCGCCGAAACCGCCTTGACCACCGTAGGCAACCGTCGGCACTCCGGTGACGGCGCTCTTGCGTTTGGTCTTAGTGTCCAGGCGCATCAAGGCGCCGCGCTTTTCGCTGACCAGCAAGCTGCCATCGGGCAGGAAGGTCATTGCCCAGGGTTCGTCGAAATCGGCGACCGTGGTGGCCTGAAATGGCCACTGTGCTTTGGGGATGGAGGCCGCGGGGGCGGCTGCGGGCGCGGCAACTGCAGTGCCGGCAGTGAACAGGCTGGCCGAGCAGGCCAGGGCAAGCAGACGACGGACAGACATGGGGTCCTCCTGGGGATGGGCACGGTACGCTGCAGCCCTCCCGCAACGTGTCCCGCGTCGGGTTTTCAAGTACCTTACACGACGTCGCCGGGGTCGCCCTTGTTGCAGATCACTGTCTGCAAGACGCCCGCGTCTCACATCGTCGTATGTCGTGCATCGTTCCACCATGAAAAGGAGTTTCCATGGCCACGCAAAAAACCTCGCCTGCTTTTGTCGCCGCATCCTGGGCCGCATTATTGCTGGGCGGTGCGGCGTATCTGGTGGGTTTGTGGAATGCCCAGATGTTGCTCAACGAGAAAGGCTACTACTTCACGCTATTGTTGTTCGGTTTGTTCGCCTCTGTCTCGTTGCAGAAAAGCGTACGCGACCGCGCAGATGGAATTCCGGTGACCAGCTTGTACTATGCCATCTGCTGGTTTTCGCTGATTGTTGCGTTGGTGCTGCTGACCATCGGCTTGATCAATGCCACGCTGTTGCTGAGCGAGAAAGGATTTTACGCAATGGCCTATGCGCTGAGCCTGTTTGGTGCAGTTGCGGTACAGAAGAATACCCGCGATGCGATGGAGGTCAGTGACGCATCGCGTAGTGCGCGCAACGTGCCGCCGGTACTGGACTGATACGCTAAAGATCGCGCGATGCAACAACGCCACCTTGACGGTGGCGTTGCCGTTTCTAGCGTTTAGGCGTGTCGTCGCCAGTGACGAAATCGGCCGCGTTTTCCCAGGCGCGCTTGACTGCATGCCGCGCCTTGCTCCAACTCAGCGACGAGGTGCCGCGCTTGGCTTCCCAATCGCGATGCAACTCGGCTTCGACCTGGTCGTAAGCGCGCGCGTTGTCGCGGATACGCGCTTCATGACCTGCGAGATAAGCACCTTCGTAGTCTTCGTAGCGATCGCCTTCGGTGTAATACGGCTCTTCGGTGAAGCGTTCGCGCCAATACGTCGATACGTTCTGGCTGCGGTCTTCGTCCGGCGCCCGGCCCGGAATCTGATACGGCACGTTCATGCGCGTCTCCGTGGTGGATGTGCGCACTACCCTAGGTCGCTTGCCGTTAATTTCATTGCCATGGCAGGTGAGGAGTACATCAACGCAGCAGGTTCGACACGGCGGCGTAGACCAGGCTTTTCAACGCGCGATCGCGACAGCGTTGCGCGGCATGGAGGGCGGTCTTGGATGGCGCTTCAGGTGGTCGCCGAGGCCGCTTCATACGGCAACGGGGTTGCACCGGCAGCCACCATGGCGGCCTCGGCCTCCTGCAGCGCCGGCTGCTCTGCATCGATAATCACCAGTACGCGCCCGGCCTGGATTTGCTCTTCGAACTGACGGCGTACCGGATCGGGCACCGTGGCGCCGATCAACGCCGACGACCAGCTACCGACCAGCGCGCCAGCCAGTGCCATGACGCCCGCGCCGGCCAAGGTCAGCCCGATCGGGGGTACTGCAATGGCGACCAGGCCAGCCACCAGGCCAGCCGCACCACCGGTGGCGGCGCCGCGCGCGGCAGCAGGGAGGAAGTCGGTTTTGACGTCCTTCCGTTCGTCTGGCACGTCCTGCAGCTCGATATCGGAGCGAGCGATCAACGACAGCGCATCGTTGTCGATGCCGGCACTGCGCGCGGCCTGCAGCACGCGCTGAGCGCTGTCGAGATCGGCGGTGCTGTAGACATGGCGAAGTTTCATCGCAAGCTCCCATGCAGATAGAAGCGCAGCGTTGAGTGCACGCGGTTAGGCGTGCGTGAGCGCTGCGCGAGCATGCCGCGAAATCGCAGGTCACCGCGCGGGGAGCGTCTCACTGTCCGATGCACGGGAACCTACACAAAACATGGTGTGGTGCGGGCATGCCGCTTCAAAGGCTGCTCAACAGCAGTTCGTTGTGCCCTCAGCCGCCTTCGACCCGCTTGCGCGGAAACAGATAAAACACCCAACCGACCAAAAGCGCCACGCCTGCTGCGGCCAGATTCTGCCAGCTGGCGCTGGCCAGCAGGCCCAGCGACAGCACCAAGGCGGCGATGGGGATGGCCGGTCCGCCGGGCAGGCGCAACGTGTCGGTGCGCTGCCGGTACCTGCGCGCCAGCACGATCACTGCCGCGGCGGTGCCGATGTAGGCGAACAGGCGGGTGACCATCGACAGCAATGCCAGCTGCGTAAACGATCCCGACAACGCCAATGCAAGCGACAACGCACCCTGCGTGAGAACCGCCGCTGCGGGCGTGTGGAAGCGCGGATGCACGCGTGCCAGAAACGCAGGGCCATAGCCATCGCGCGCAAGCGCAAACAGAAAGCGCGGGCCGAGCATCACGGTGTTGCTGGTGGTGCCGAGGATGGAAATGGTGGCGCCCACGGTGAGGATCAGTGCCAACGCTTCGCCACCGAATCGGCTTGCGGCATCTGCCAGCGGCGTCGGCGAGGCCGCAAGGTTGGGCAGGGTGCCCTGCGCCACCACCTGCACCGCTGCGTAGATCAGGGTGACGGTAACGATCATGGTGATCAACGCAAATGGCACATCGCGCCGCGGGTTGCGGTATTCGCCAGCGGCTGCGGGAATGTTTTCGAAACCTGCGTAGGCGAACAGCAGCAGCAAGGCCGCTTCACCGAGATTGCCCAGGTCGCGCAGATCGGGCGCGGTGCCGGCAAACGCCCATGACCAATCGACATAGAACAGGCCGATCGCCACGAACAGCAACAACGGCACCAGCTTGCCGATCACCAGCGCGATGCCGGTACGTGCGGCCGATTTCACGCCGATCACGTTGATCGCGGTGAGCAGGCCCAGCGAGCCGACGACGACCAGCAAGCGCGCCCAGGTATCGGTGGCGGCGGTGGGCCAGAACCGCGCCACTGCGTCGGCCAGGCCATTGCTCAAGGCAGCCGCCGAACTGATGCGCGTGAGCCAGATCATCCAGCCAATCTGAAAACCGACGAAAGGGCCGAATGCTTCGCGCGTGTAGAGGTAGCTGCCGCCCGGCGTATCGAAGTAGCTGCCCGCCTGCGCGTAGCACAGCACCAGCAAGGCGACTGCAAGGCCGGCCAGCATCACGGCCCACAGGCTCATCGGCCCGAGCAGCGCGGCGGTTGCGGCAGGCAGCAGGTAGATGCCGCTGCCGATGACATCGTTGATCGACAGGCCGACGATCTGCCATCGGCTGACGACGCGGACCAAGCCTGTCGCGTCCGGCGCGGGCTGCGGTGTGCTCATGGCGCGTCCCCGGTCAGTGCGGGCAATTGCCATGCAGTGTGCAGGTGCGCGTATTCGGCGCGTGGCAACAGCACGAACAGCGGGTGATCGTCCGGCTTCAGCCAGGCGAGCAAGCGTTGCATGTCGGCCGCCGCCATCGCGGTGCAGCCGGCGGTGAACTGGCCCGGGGTACGCCACACGTGCGCGAAGATGCAGCTGCCGCGTCCGGGAACGGCCCTGGGGTTGTGCGCGATGACTAAGCCCTCGCTGTAACGCGCATCGCCTGCGTGGCGCAGATCCAGGCGCATCGGCTCGGTCGAGCCGGCAACGGCCGCCTCGCCCACTTGCGCGGCATCGACGATGCGGTTGTACAGCGGCGAGCTGGGCACATCCATGCAGTAATGGGTAGCGCTCATCGCCTGGTACGGCATCGCGCTGTCGATCTTCGACGCATAGCCGAACGCCGGGCCAAGGGCGAAGACGCCGGCAGGGCTGCGGCCATCGCCTTCGCGCTTTTGCGGGCCTTGCATCTGCGCAGGATGCAGGCCCTCGCCCCAGGCACTGCCATGCCGCCCGAGCGCGACGGCGAAGCTCTGGGCAGCCGGTTGCCATTTGCCATCCACACGGGTGAAGGTGCGCAGACGCGCCTGGGTGCTGTCCCAGTCTGCGGTGGTCACCACGATCAACGTGCGTGCATGGTTCAACGCATCGATCGGGCTGGCCGCGATGGCAAGACTGCTACAGCTTGTCAGCGCCAGCAGCACAAAGGATCGAAACACGATGGCAAGGCGCATGCAGGCTCCGGGCAATGGTCGAGCGGGATGAGTCTAAAGGCGAGACACGGTTGTCTGGAAACGGCGCGCTACGGTGGTGCGTGACCGACGCCGCGTTGTCGCTACTGTACTCAGCAATGCTGTTGCGTGGTGCATGTGCGTGCTGCGCACCAGACAGGCGCGTCCCTTGCTCGGAATCGGCGAGCAACGCTGGTCACACCAACGTTACAGCGCGGTCTGCTTCCACTTGGGGGCTGTTCGCCGCCCGCGTCGGCCGCTCTCACGCCGGCAACAGCTCCAGCCCACGAATGCGGCGGATGCCCAGTCCCGGCGAATCGTCGATGTGGATCTGTGCCTCGTCGTACCGCACGCCGCCCTCGGTGGGGTCGAACTGCCCAAGCGCGGGCGCATCCAGATCGGCCAGGGTGATGCTGTCGGCCTTGGCCACCGCCAGATGCACCGCGGCGGCCACGCTGATGCTGGATTCGATCATGCAGCCGATCATGCATGGCAACCCGTACAACCCGGCGATGTCGGCGATGCGGATGGCATTGGACAGCCCGCCGGTCTTCATCAGTTTGATGTTGATGATGTCGGCGGCGCGACGCTGAATCAGCGCGATCACCTGCATGGGCGAGAAGACGCTCTCGTCGGCCATCACCGGCGTGTCGATGCGTGCGGTGACGAAGGCGAGCCCGTCGAGGTCGGCGGCCTTGACCGGCTGCTCCAGCAGCTCCAGCGCGATGCCGCCATCTTCCAGCGTACGCATGGTGCGCACCGCTTGTTTGGGCGTCCAGCCTTGATTGGCATCCAGCCGCAGCGATGCGCGCCCAGCGACTGCGGCATGAATTGCCGTGACGCGTTCGACATCCGACTCGATGTCCTTGCCGACCTTGATCTTCAGCGCGCGATAGCCGTGCGCGAGCGCCGCTTGCGCCTGCGCCACCATGGTGTCGATGGTATCGGCGCTGATGGTGATGTCGGTCGTGACGCGCGGCGTGCCGCCACCGAGCAACTGGTACAGCGGCGCACCAAAACCCTGCGCCCACAGATCGTACAGTGCGATTTCCACCGCGGCCTTGGCGCTGGTGTTGCGTTCGAGCGCGTGTTGAACGAGCCCGCATAGCCGGTTGAGATCGGCCACGTCCTGTCCGATCAGCTTGGGGCCGATGCAGTGTTCGATCGCGGCAACGATGCTGCCATGGGTATCGCCGGTGATGGGTGCGGTGGCGGACGCGGCGCCATACCCGATGTGGCCGCTGTCGGTCTGCAACAGCACCACCACGTCCTCGATTGCCTGCACCGTGCGCACGGCCGTCTTGAACGGTGTTTTCAGGGGCACGCGCACCATGCCAAGCCGGAAGCCGGTGATCTTCATAATGTGCCCGTTGGAAAAACCCTTTGAATGCGGGTGATGTGGTCGATGAATGCAGTGCCATCGCTGGCGAGCAAGGGCAGCAATGGGGTGACCGACACACCATTCAAACGCGCGCGCTGCACGCTGCCATCGGCCGCGCGGTAACTGGCCCCGGCCACATCATGGATCACCCATGGCGCACCATCTGCATGTCCGATCACCAGCATCACATGGCCTGGAATGTAGACCAGATCGCCAACCTGCAGCTGTGCGAGCTGTTGCAGGCGTTGCGCCAACGGTGCGCCAGCGTCGAACGCGACACTGTGCAGCACCGTGCTGCGCGCCTGGTCGCCGGTATTGCGAGGCAGTGCGAGGCCGAGGCTGCGATAGACATCCAGCACGAAGCCGCTGCAATCGCGCGCATCGTAATCGTTGCCCCAGCCATAGCGTTCGCCAAGGAATTTGAAGGCCTGCCGGAGCAGTGCGGCGTCGGTGGCGGGCAAGGCGCCGATGCGCACATCGGCGCCGCGCGGCATCAATGCCGGCACTAGCTGCAGACGCCCATCTGCACTGCGCAGTGGCAGTTGCACCACGTAGGCCGCTAGCGGCAACTGTCCGTTGACTGGCTGCTGCGGCGACCAGTCGCCGAGCAAGGGCAGGCTGGTGCCCATATCCAGCGTCAGTGCAGAAATCGCCGGACTTTCGGGCGTGTAGGCGGTCTGCGCGCGGGCTGCGGTAACGATCAGGCGCGGGCCGCGTTGTGCGTAATTCAGCACCTCGGTGCGGTTGCCTTCGGCAAGCTGCGTGCTTGCGATCCAGGCAGCGTAATTGGCGGCGACCACGAACTTCCACGCCCCATCGGCGCTGCTGTGCAGGATCGCCACCGGCGTGCCGGGATACAGCGCCGATTCCTGGAAGCGGTCGATATCGCGGTCGTCGGTACTGGTAAACACACGCTGCGCGGTGGGGAAGGTCCGCAATGCTCCACGTGCGACGACCAGCGCAAAGTGCAGTGGCACCTGTGCGGGTATCGCATCCAGTGCCAAGGCCTTGCGCAATGTCGCCAAGCGTGCGGTATCCAGAAGCCGCCCATCTGCGTCGTACAGCGGACGCGTCGGTATTGCCGATAACGCGTCGATACGCGCTCTCACATCGGTTGCGGGCAGTGTCTGGGGAAGCTGCGCGATGTCGTGCATCGATGCATCGTCGCGCAGCAGGCGTGCATTGACGTCAGCGATCTGCGCGGGATTGATCCGCGGCAGCTGCGCGTTGCGGCTGCGCCGGATCCAATACTCCGGGGTGAGCTGCGCATCGCTGACGACGAAGGGCGATGCTTGCGCAACCGGCGTGGCAGCAAGCGCGGGGGCGGCACCGTAGGGCAAGGCGAGCGCGATCAGCAGCAACATCAGCAGGTGGCGCGACAGTGGCATGCAGGGCTCAGGAGGAAGGCAGCCGCTGGCGAGCTGCGAGGCAAGGCCGATAGTGGCATGCGGCGCAGGGCGTATCCATAGGTCCTGGCTGCGTAGCGACCACTGCCGGCAATGGACATTCGGGGGCGCGTTGGTAGCGGAGCGTGCAGCAAGTGAGTGAGGCTCTTTGCCGCAGCCGTGGACGCGCGAGTGGCCGTTACTGCCGTCACCGCAATGGCGATGCTTGCCAAGATGCGAGACACCGCCTACGCCCGACGACGGCAGCGCGCAGGGCACCGCGCTGCCGACGCTCCCACCTGCAGACGGCCGCGCAAGCACAACTCGGCGGATAATGCGACGGCGCAGGTCGTCCGGCCTTCCCAGGAGCAATCCATGCTGCCCAGCTGTCCTCTCTCGTCACCGGCCTGGCTGCGTACTGCCGTTTGCCTGGTCGCGCTGTCGCTGGGTGCCTGTGCGCACGCACCGCAGCGCAATCCGCTGGCGCAGTGGGTGCCATCGCCCAATTACGACACGCGGCGACCGATCCTGATCGTGTTGCACTTCACCGACCAGCATTCAGTCCGGCAAAGCCTGAGTACCCTGCGCGGCCGCAACAGCGGTGGTCGCGTCAGTGCGCACTACCTGATCGGCGAAGACGGGCAGCGCTACCAATTGGTCAGCGATGGGCAGCGCGCCTGGCACGGCGGGGCCGGTCGCTGGGGCACCATCACCGACATCAATTCGGCCTCGATCGGCATCGAACTGGACAACGACGGCAGCGAGCCGTTCGCGCCGGCGCAGATCGACAGCCTGCTGGTGTTGCTGGACGATCTGTGTCAACGCCTGCGTATCCCCCGCACGCAGATCGTTGGCCACGAAGACGTGGCCCCGACGCGCAAGAACGACCCTGGCCCGCTCTTCCCCTGGAAGCGCCTGGCCGACGCCGGTTTCGGCCGCTGGCCCGCTGCGGACGCGCCCGCAGCCCCGGAAGATTTCGACCCATGGCAGGCGCTTGCCCTGATCGGCTACAGCATCGACGATCCCGCCGCCACCCTGCAGGCGTTTCACCACCACTATCGCGGCAACAGCGCCACCACCCTGGATGCCGAAGACCTGCGCATCCTGTCTGCGTTGACCAACCACGCGAGACCTTCCAGCCTGCGGCCGGCGCTTGAGTCAACTGAAGGCGACAACCGCTAGGCCCACAGGGATCGCGCCATGCTGTAGGCGGTGGCGAAAGACGCGCGGCTTGATCTGCCGCGCAAACGCGGCATCTTGCAAGGGAACGGACATGACGGACAACCTGCTGTTTCGGAATGGGCGCTGCTGGCGGCAATGTGTTGTGCAAGGCGTTTTGCTGATGAGCGCCGTGGTGCCATTTGCACTGGTCGCCGGCGAGGTGCATGTGTCCTCGGCAAGGACCGCTGCAGAGGCCGGCCTTGTGGACGTGCACGCCCTTGCGCCGGACATCGCCTTGGACATGCGGTATGCAAGCAGCAACAACTTCACCGGACGGGTGGTGCCGGGGTATGACGCGCCGCGGTGTTACCTGTTGCGGCCGGCTGCCGACGCATTGGCACGGGTGGCGCAGACGCTCAAGGCCGACGGCTATCGGCTACAGGTGTTCGATTGCTATCGGCCGGTGCGGTCGGTGAACGCGTTCGTCACCTGGGCTGCGGATCTGCAGGATCAGGCGACCAAGCCGCAGTACTACCCGCGGGTGGCCAAGCGCGCACTGCTGGGCGATTACATTGCGCCCACCTCCGGGCACAGCCGTGGCGCGACGCTGGACCT
Organism: Xanthomonas sp. DAR33341; assembly: GCF_003992815.1. NCBI lineage: Bacteria > Pseudomonadati > Pseudomonadota > Gammaproteobacteria > Lysobacterales > Lysobacteraceae > Xanthomonas > Xanthomonas sp. DAR33341. Next base: position 34,338 of record NZ_QEYV01000026.1, read on the forward strand.
GGGCTTGCTGGAGTGCCGGCCGGCCGGGTGCCGTGCAGTGGACATGGGCACAGGATTCGATTTCTTCGATGCGCGGGCGCACACCGACGCGCCCGACATCAGCGCAGCGCAACGCGCGCACCGCCAGCGCCTGCGGCAGGCGATGGCTGCCGAAGGATTTGCCAACTATCCGATGGAATGGTGGCATTTCACGTTTCGTCCCGAACCCACGCCCGAGACGGCCTACGATGTTCCGGTGGACTGACAGCGGTCAGGCAACACGCTCTTCGTCGCTGATCGATCCGGTGCTGCTCGCGATCGGTTGGCCGCTTGCAAGACGCGTGGATGCGACACGCAAGCAGCTAGTGTGGATGCAGTGCATCGTGTCGACGTCGGGCGCTCGCTCGCCTCACCAGCAACGGCGCAAGCATCAGCGCAGGGCCAGTCGTACACTCCGATGCCCGCCAGCAGCACCGGCCGGCGTCGCCCGCCACGTCCGGTCACTCGCCTCGACAGATCCAAGGAACCGCCATGTCCGACCCGGAACGCTTTGTCGATATCGCCTGCCCGTACTGCGGGGAGTGGATCACGCTGGCGCTGGATCTGACGGGCGGCGACCAGCATTACATCGAAGATTGCCAGGTCTGCTGCAAGCCGATTGCGGTGAGCGTGCGCTGGGACGAAGAAGGCGAAGCGCAGGTGAGTGCGCGCGGTCAGGACGACGCCTGAGCCATTGTGCGGGCCGCCGCATCTGACCTGCCTGTGGTTGCGATGCGCGACAGTAGCGCCCGACAGCGTCCGGATGCCGGCAATCGCCTGCCATCTGCAGGTCGCCACGGCTGCCACCGGCATGGCAGCCTCCAGTTCGTTCAGGGCGCCTGCATCGTGAGGCGCGCGTATCCAGGCGCTGCAGCCGCTAGACTGGTGCGCCTGCTGCCTGGATCGTCACAATGAATTTGCCCCTGCATTTCGGCCTGCTCGGTTCACTGGAGGCCGGGCTGATTGCGCTCATCCTGGGCGTGGTGGTCTTTGCGGCGGTGGAGCGGGGCGGGCGGCGGCTGCAGTTCAACCATGGGCACACGCTGGGCATTGCGTGTCTGCTGGCCGTGGCCATCGGTGCCGGATACGACATCTGGCATCTCGTTTACACCAGCATCGTGCGACTGGAATCGCCGCTGTATGCGCGCCTGGCGCTGGCCAGGATCCACGACCCCAACGAACTGGGCTCGCGCGTGGTGCTGGAAGTGGCCGGCGCGCTCGCGGGCGTGGTGCTGGGTTGGAAACTGTTCAGTTCCGGGGGCTGGGAAAACGACCCGCCAAGTGCCTGAGCGTGCGGCATAAAGTGCGGGGCGGGTCGCACATTTTCATGCATTGAATGAGGTGCTTCGGTTTGACTCACTCGTGCCTAACAGGCGGTTAGCCGCAAACATTCAGGCTGTGGTTAAAAGACTGTTTTGCGCGAAATTGCGCCGGGTTGGGCGTTCATTTGCGATGGGTAGGGTGGTGCCATGTGCGGCGACACCGCGCATTCCCAAGCATAAGGAGACCACCCTAATGAAGAATCGCAACCGCACCTCGCTGCTCGCCGCTACCGCCGCTCTTGCTGCCGCCTTGGCGCTGCCGGCGATGGCGCAAAGCACCTCTCAGGACGCCGCGGCGCAGTCGGGCAGTTCGGCCACCGCGGCACAGTCGAGCGGTGCAAGCTCCGGTGGCGGCCAGACCTGGGCCAGCGTGGATACCGATAGCGATGGCGCCATCAGCAAGCAGGAAGCGCAGGTCAACGCCGGCCTTGCGCAGATCTTCGATCAGGCCGACGGCAACACCGATGGCAAGCTGACCCCGGATGAGTACAAGGCGTTCGTCGCCAAGCAGCAGGGTGGCGGTGCCACCGGTTCGCAGGGCAACTAAGCAAGGCTCAGGCACCTTTGAGGTTTTGAGAGTGACGCATGCAGAGCGCTGGCATACAGCCCCGTCAGCGCTCTGCGACAAGCACTAACCAGCATTAGCAACAGGATGGACACGCGGGAGCGATCTGCCAGGGTCGCTCCCGTTTTGTTGACGTCTGCCGCGTTAGGGTGAGCCGTTCCACGTCGGGCGCTCATCCATCATGTTGCACTTACGTCTTGCACTTCTGCTCGGGTTGGCGAACCCCGTGTCTGCGCTCGCCGCGCCGCCGGAGCTGCCACGCGCCACCCCGACGGCGTCGGTGCCGGCGAGCGCTGGCAACACCACACCGGCGATGTCGCCGTTGCCGATCGATCCGCCGGCTCCGGCCACCACGCCCTTGCTGCCGACGGCACCCGGGCCCGCCAGGTCCACGAGCGGTGCCGAGGCGTCCGCTGCCGTCGTCGGCAGCCTGGCACCGCGCAGTTTCCGTAGCCTGGATACAGACGCCGACGGATCGCTGACGCTGGCCGAAGCAAGCGCCGACCCGGTGTTGCGCGAAAACTTCTCCAGCTTCGACAGCAACGGCGACGGGCGCCTGTCGCGCGAGGAATTCGCCAGCTATCAGCCTGGCCCGGGCGATGCCGCAGGCGATTGAGCACGGCGCCATACCGGTGCGCTGCTAAACTTGCCCCATGAGCTCACTTGCACAGCGCGACGGCCAGGCGATCCAACTGGTCGGCTTCGATGGCGACGATACCCTCTGGAAAAGCGAGGACTATTACCGCACTGCCGAAGCGGATTTCGAAGCGATCCTGGCCGGGTACCTGGATCTGGGCGACAGCCGCATGCAGCAGCATCTGCTGGCGGTGGAGCGGCGCAACCTCAAGGTCTTCGGGTATGGCGCCAAGGGCATGACGCTGTCGATGATCGAAACTGCGATCGAACTGACCCAGGCGCGCATTGCCGCGCACGATATCCAGCGCATCGTCGAGATCGGCCGTGCCACGCTGCAGCATCCGGTGGAAGTGATTGCCGGCGTACGCGAGGCAGTCGGTGCGATTGCCGCCGATTATCAGGTGGTGCTGATCACCAAGGGCGACCTGTTTCACCAGGAGCAGAAGATCGAGCAATCTGGCCTGGCCGATCTGTTCCCGCGCGTGGAAGTGGTGTCCGAAAAGGATCCCCGGACCTATGCGCGCGTGCTCGGCGAATTCGGTTTGCCGGCGCAGCAGTTTGCAATGATCGGCAATTCGCTGCGTTCGGATGTGGAACCGGTGCTGGCCATCGGGGGTTGGGGCATTTACACCCCGTACGCGGTGACCTGGGCGCACGAACAGGAGCACGGTGTCGCTGCCGACGAACCGCGCATGCGCGAAGTGCCCGACGCCGCCGGCTGGCCGGCAGCGGTGCAGGCGCTGGAAGCGTTGGCGCGGCGGCAGGGCTAGAGCGTGTCATGTACGTTGAGGTGAGTGCGAAGCGTCCTGTGGCGCGTCGAGACAAGGCGTGCGCTGCGGCCCAGGCTGGCGGCCTGGGCAAGGCGCGCAACGCGGTCTCGGCGCGCCACAGCGCGCTTCCCGGAGGGTTGGCGGCCAGCGGCACGGAGCGGGCGCCGCGCAGCACCCGCTCCGCACCGCTGGCGGCCAACGCATTTCATCTCAACGTGCATAACACGCTCTAAGCTGTGCCGGGGCGCCGCGGGCTGGCGACACGGATCTGGCTCGATGCGTCACATGCGGGCGCTGCATGGCGCCCAACGACAGGATGTTTACGGCCGTGCATGTGTGCATGGCCGAGCTTGGAGCGAGTGCCGATGACCATGTTGTCCATGACCCAGCGCGCCAGCCTGGCCTTGTTGCTCTTGCTGCTGATCGGTGCCGTGCCACTGGCCGCCGCCGAGCTGGAAGAAGAAATCATCCATCCGAGCGAAGTCATCTTTCGCAACGGGCAGCCTTACTACGACGACGGTGGCGACTACATCCGCCTGCAGACCCGTCAGGTGGATGGCGAGCCGGTGTATTTTCGCACCGTGCGCTTCGATCGCGAGCAGGGCTACGTGGATGCGCAGGGCGAGAGCGTCGCCAGGTTGCAGGCTCGACCGAGCGATCGCGATCGCGGCGCCGGGTTTGTCGGCGCCGGGTACGACGAGCGGTATGTGGGCGATGGCGGATATCGGGCTATTGGTGGCCCACTTCGCCTTGGCGCTTCGCGCAATCGCCCCTACGGCCAGATTTACTATGGAAATGGTCTCTATGGTCCGGATCCGTACAGCAGTCCGCACAACCGCGACGCGCGCCAGCGTGACATCGGTCCTGGCTACATCGGCTCCTGCGATCTGAGCGGTTGCCGCGAGGTCCACCAGTTCGGGTTTTACGACCTGCGTTAGGAGTCAGGGGATGGCCCGCGCCATCCACCGGACGTATCGTGCGGCATCGCCGTGCAGCTCGCAGTGTCCGATCTTTCCCCTAACCTTCGACTGCGCGCCGTTGCCGATCAGCACCGCAAGGGCTGGTCGGAATCAGAGCGTACTGGGCCGCTGCGGCCTACGCGCTCATCTATGCCGATAGCGCACCTGGGGCTCCGGTGCGCTTCCTCGCCAGGCGTGGGTCGTTGAAAAGCGTGGTGCCTGGCGCCCGGCAGCGGCGCTTGATCCGGCGTCCGCCTGACAGCACCGCACGCATGCGGCATCATCGCTGCATGCCCGTATCCCGCTCATCCGTGTTGCGCTCCGTGTCATTGCTGGTGGCATCGCTGTGGCCGGCGCTGGGCGCCGCGCAGGCGCCGCCGGCATCGGCGACCGCAGCTGCAACGGAAGAGGCGGCGCCTGCGGTGACGCCAGGCACCGGCGACGCCTGGGTGGATCAGCACCTGGCCGATATGGGCAGTTATGCGCAGCGCTATCCGGCCAGCTTCATCGACGAGGTGGCACGCTATACCGGCACGCCGCGCGCATACGTGCAGGCGCTGCTGCAAGTGCACGGCTGGCATGCCGGGGATATCTATTTCGCGTGCTTCTGGGCGCAGACCGTGCAGCTGTCGTGCCGCGACACGGTACGCGCCTACAGCCGCGACCATCGCGATGGCTGGGAGGGTGTGGTCACGCGGCTGTCGGTGGCACCGGACAACCTGCACATGCGCGCACTGCGGCATGCCATCGTCGCCAGCTACGACCGCTGGGAACGTCCGATCACCCTGGACGCATTGCTGCGGCGTCAGCTCGGCGATCATGCGCAGCGCCTGGAAGCGGCGCGCCAGGCGAGCGAAGCGGCCGAAGCGGCGGCGCAGGCCGGGCTCTGACGCGGTCGCTGTGGCGTCGCGCTATGCATTTCCCGGCATGGCGCGGCCGTCTGCGTACTACGCGCCGCCTGCGATGCTGCCGTGCCGCTGGTCGACGCAGGGCGCGGTCGGCGAGAATGCGGTACCGCTGGCGTTCGGCCGGCACCTGCCCAAGACCAGCCCATGCGCGATACCGCCTTTATCTCTCCCGATCAGATCCGCAGCTGGTTCGCCCAGGCGATGTCGGACATGTATCGCACCGAGGTGCCGTTGTATGGCGATCTGATGTCGCTGGTGGCGCAGGTCAACGCACAGACGCTGCAAGCCAATCCGGCGCTGGCGCAGCGGCTGCAGCGCAACGACGAGCGCGCGCGGCTGGATCTGGAACGGCACGGCGCCATCCGCGTCGGCACGGCGGCCGAACTGGCCACCTTGCGCCGGTTGTTCGCAGTGATGGGCATGCAGCCGGTGGGCTATTACGACCTGTCGGTGGCCGGCGTGCCGGTGCATTCCACCGCGTTCCGCCCGATCGATGAGGCGGCGCTGTCGGCAAATCCGTTTCGCGTGTTCACCTCGCTGCTGCGGCTGGAACTGATCGAAGACGCCGCCCTGCGCGAACAGGCACAGCAGATCCTGCAGCAGCGACAGATCTTTACCGTCGGCGCCTTGCAGTTGATCGAGCGCTACGAACAGCAGGGCGGGCTGGATGCCGACCAGGCACGGCAGTTCGTGGCCGAAGCGCTGGAAACCTTCCGCTGGCATGGCGATGCCACGGTGTCGTTGCCGACCTATCGCGCGCTGAGCCAGGCGCATAAGTTGATTGCCGATGTGGTGAGCTTCCACGGCCCGCACATCAATCACCTCACGCCACGCACGTTGGACATCGATGCGGCGCAGGAACAGATGCAGCGCGCCGGCATCGATGCCAAGGCGGTGATCGAGGGGCCGCCGCGTCGGCGCGTGCCGATCCTGTTGCGGCAGACCAGCTTCAAGGCGCTGGAAGAGCCGGTGCGTTTTGTCGGCGATGACGGGCAACCGGAACACGGCACGCATACCGCACGCTTTGGCGAGATCGAGCAGCGCGGCCTTGCCCTCACGCCAAAGGGCCGCGCGTTGTACGACGCGCTGCTGGCGCAGGCGCGCGATGCCGATGGCGCCGGCAGCACCGGCACCGATTACGCCACCCGGCTGCAGACTGCCTTCGTGGCCTTCCCCGACGACGAGGCGTTGCTCCGGCAGGAAGGGCTGGGCTATTTCCGCTATGCGCTCACCGACGCCGGCCGCGCCGATCCCGCGCAGGTGGCCGCCATGCCGGCAGAAACCGCGATCGCGCTCGGCTTGGTCAGTGCCGACCCGATCATCTACGAAGATTTTTTGCCGGTCAGCGCGGCCGGCATCTTCCAGTCCAACCTCGGTGGTGCCGAGCAACGCGCCTATGCCGCCCATTCGAGCAGGCGCAGTTTCGAGCAGGCGCTCGGTGCGCAGGTGCACGACGAATTCGCGCTGTATGCGCAGTTGGAGCGGGAGTCCCTGCAGGGGTTGCTGGCGTAGCACGCGCCGCATGCGGCGGCGTCGGCGGTATCAAGTGGGCTCAGCGCGTGCGCATGTGCTTGCTTTACGCAGGTGTCGTCGCACCACGGCATGGGTCGACACGCAGACGAGCGCCTGCGTGGTTCCGGTTGCTTCGCACCGAGGCTGCGCTGCCGGGCTGGGCGGTCAGTCGACGCAAACCTCAGTGCGCTTGGGCGGCCGGGCGACGCGCCGCTGCGCGTTCTGCCCGGCGTGCCCGCGCGCGGGCGCGACGCGCCTTCCAGCGCTCGCTCAGGCACGAGAAGATCACGTATAGCGCCGGCGTGCTGAGCAGGGTCAGGCTCTGCGAGAACACCAGCCCGCCGATCATCGCGATACCTAGAGGGCGACGCAGCTCCGAGCCCTCGCCCAGGCCCACCGCCAGCGGCACGGCGGCCAGGATCGCCACCATCGTGGTCATCATGATCGGGCGGAAGCGCACGATCGAGGCCTCGCGTGCGGCTGCGCGCGCATCCATGCCATGCACGCGCTGCGCCACCAACGCGAAGTCGATCATCATGATGGCGTTTTTCTTGACGATGCCGATCAGCAGCACCAGCGCGATCATCGAGATCACCGACAGTTCGGTGTTGGTGATGAACAACGCCAGCAGCGCGCCCACGCCGGCGGCCGGCAAGGTGGACAGGATGGTCACCGGATGGATCAGGCTCTCGTAGAGCATGCCCAGCACGATGTAGACGGTGAGCACCGCGGCCAGCAGCAGGATGCCCATCGAATTGGGACTGAGCTGCACGTTGAAGCTGTCGTCGCCACTGAGGCGGATGCCGTCGGGCATGCGCAGGCCCTCCACGGTGGATTTGATGATCAAGTCCGCCTCGCCCGTGCTGACGCCCGGTGCCAGGTTGTAGCTCAGCTCCATCGTGGTGTACTGGTTTTCGTGGATGATCTGCGGCGGCGCCAGGCCCGGTGCCTGGGTGGCGACCGCGGTGATCGGCACCATCTGCCCGGCACGGTTGGGCACGAAGATCTGATCCAGCGCCTTGGGGGTGGCTGTCTGCGAGGGCAGTGCATTGACCACCACGCTGTACTGATTGAGATCGGAATAGATGGTGGAAATCGAGCGCTGGCCGAACGCGCCATACAGCGCACCATCGATGGCGCCCACCGAGATGCCCAGGCGCGCCGCCTTGGCGCGGTCGATCACGATGTTCTGGCGCAGGCCGGCGGTATCCACGTCGGTACCGACATCGCGCAGGTGCGGGTTCTTTTTCAGCGCAGCCTGCAGTTTGGGAAGCCATTCCTGCAGCTGCGCCAGGTCGTTGCCCTGCAGCGACACGCGGTATTGCGCGCCCTGGCTGGTGCCGCCGCCGCCGTCGCTGGGCAGGTCCTGGATCGCCCGCAGGCGCAAGTCCAGGTCCGGGTAACGGTCGGCCTTGGCGCTCAGGCGCGCGACCACTTCGGCGGTGGTGTCGCGACGGCCCTCATCGCGCTTTTTGAGCTCGATATTGAACGATGCGCTGGAGCCCTGACGGCCGGAGCCCAGGCGTGCGCCGACGGTTTTCACCGCCGGGTCGGCCATCAGCATGTCGGTGATGCGGCGCTGGCGGCTGACCATGTCGGCAAACGACACCGTGGCGCTGGAATTGGCGCGGCCCCAGATCAGGCCGGTGTCCTGCGCGGGGAACGAGCCCTTCTTGACCGCACTGCCCAGAAAGATGGTGGCGGCGATCAGCAACAACGGCGTCAACGACAGCAGGAGTGCGTGGCGCAGCGAGAAATCCAGCGCCACCGTGTACGCGCGCAGCATGCGTTCGTGCATGCGGTCCAGCCAGGCGCCGAAACGGCCGGGTGTTTCAGGCTCGGCGTGCGGCGACAGGAAACGACTGCACAGCGCCGGCGTCAAGGTCAGCGAGACCAGCATCGACACCACGATCGCCGCCACCAACGTCACGGTGAACTCGCGGAAGAACGCACCGATCATGCCGCTGGCGAACAGCATCGGGATGAACACCGCCACCAGCGACGCGGTGATCGACACGATGGTGAACCCGATCTCGCGCGCACCGGCCAACGCCGCGTCCAGGCGCGACATGCCTTCGTCCAGATGGCGCATGACGTTTTCGATCACCACGATCGCATCGTCGACCACGAAGCCAATCGCAATGACCAACGCCAGCAGGCTGAGGTTGTTCAAGGTGAAGCCGAGCACGTACATCACCAGCGCCGAGCCGGCCAGCGACAGCGGCACGGTGACAGCGGCGATCAGGGTGGGCGCGAGCCGGCGCAGGAACAGCGCCATGGTCAGGATCACCATCGCCAGGCTGATCATCAGCGTGGCCTGCACCTCGTGCAGCGAGGCGCGAATGGTGGGCGTGCGGTCGAAGTAGGGCGTGAGCGTGGTGCCGGGCTGCAGATAGCTACGCAGTTCGGGAATCTGCGCCTTCACCTGGTCGACGGTCTCGACGATGTTGGCGCCGGCGCGGGTGAAGGCGTACATCACCACCGCCGGTTTGCCGTCGAACCAGGCGGCTTGATAGGCATCCTGCTGGCCGTCGTAAACGGTGGCCACATCGCCCAGGCGCACGATGCGCCCGTTGGACTGGGTGGAGATCGCCAGCTGCGCAAAATCGGCGGCCTTGGACACCGAATCGTTGGAGATGATGGCCATGGTGGTGTTGCCGTCGGACAGGAATCCGGTCGGCGAGGTCACATTGGCCGCGCGCACCGCATTGCGCAGATCGTCCGGTGTCAGGCCCAGCGCGTTGAGTGCGCGCAGGTCCACGTCCACGCGTACTGCCGGGGTGGACGCACCGGCGATGTCCACCGAGCTGATGCCGGTGATCTGGCGCAGCCGCTGCGCCAGCAGCGAATCGGCCACGTTGTAGAGCTCATCGGCCGATTGCGTCTCCGAGGTCAACGCGATGGCGATCACCGGGTCGTCGTTCGGGTTGGCCTTGGAGTACATCGGCGTTCCTAGCCCGGAGGGCAGGTCCGATTGCGATGCGTTGATCGCGGTCTGGATGTCCTGCGCGGCCGAATCGATGTTGCGGCTGCTCTGGAACACCAGTACGACCAGGCTGCTGCTCTCCGAGCTGGACGAGCGCATGCGGTCGATCCCGGGCAACTGGCCCAGGTGACGTTCCAGCGGCGCGGTGACGGTGGAGGCCATGGTGCTGGCGTCGGCACCGGATTGGGTGGCGTGCACGAAGATGATCGGAATCTGGATGTTCGGCAGCGCCGCCACGCCCAGCCGCAGGTAGCACATCAATCCGATCACGAACAAACCGATCGCCAGCAGCGAGGTGCCGATGGGGCGCTTGATGAAGGGCGCGGAGATGTTCATGGGGTGACTGCCGGGAATCGGGAATCGGGATTCGGGAACTGGGATTCGGGAATCGGGAATCGGTAAGGGCCAGAACCAAAGCCGAAGCCAAGGCGGCTACCCCGCGTGTGCGCGAGCGGGCGATGCCGCGGGCCAGTAGACCGATCAGCGATGCCGCTACCGGTCCTCATGCCGGGCGCTCCGAGGTCGGCGCCGGGTTGATGCCGTCACGGCGTGCCGCCCGCCGCGCCCGCCATGCGCGCAGGCGCTCGCCGGCGCGTTCCATGTACAGATAAATCACCGGGGTGGTGTACAGCGTGACCAGCTGCGACAGCAGCAGGCCGCCGACGATCGCAATGCCCAGCGGGCGGCGCAGTTCCGAGCCGATGCCGGTGCCCAGCGCCAGCGGCAACGCGCCCAGCATGGCGGCAGCGGTGGTCATCATGATCGGGCGGAAGCGCAGCAGGCAGGCGCGCCGGATCGCATCGTGCGCAGTCGCCCCCTCGCGGCGTGCGTCGATGGCGAAGTCGATCATCATGATGGCGTTCTTCTTGACGATGCCGATCAGCAGCACGATGCCGACGATGCCGTCCACCGACAGGCTCAGCCCGCACATCATCAGCGCCAGCAACGCACCGACACCGGCCGGCGGCAACGTGGAGATGATGGTCAACGGGTGGATGTAGCTTTCGTACAACACGCCCAGCACGATGTAGATCACCACGATCGAGGCCAGCAGCAGCCACACGATGTCGGTCTGGCTGCCGGTGAATTCGGCGGCCTTGCCGACGAACTGCGCATGCACCTGGGTCGGAATCTTGAGTTCTTCGCGCGCCTTCTCGATCGCCGCCACCGCCTGCGACAACGAATGCCCCGGCGCCAGGTTGAACGAGATGGTGACGGCCGGCAGCTGCTGCTGGTGGCTCACCACCAACGGTGTGTTGGTGACCTTGGCCTCGGCCAGCGCGGCCAGCGGAATGATGCTGCCGGCACCGACCACGATGCCGGTGTTCTGCGCGCCTACGCCGGTGGCAGTGGACGAGTTGGACGAGGTGACCTGGCCGAAGCTGGTGGCGTTGGTGCCGGTGAGCGCGCCGCTGCCGTTGCTGGCCACCGCCAGCTGGTTCATCAAGGCGGTGCTGGTGCGGAATTCCGGCGCAACTTCCAGCACGACGCGGTACTGATTGAGCTCGGTGAAGATGGTGGAGATCTGGCGCTGGCCGAAGGAGTCGTACAGCGTGTCGTCGATGGTCTGCATCGGCACGCCGAGCATGCTGGCCTTGTCGCGGTCGATGCTCAGTTCCAGCGCACGCCCCTGGTTGGCCAGGTTGTTGTCCACGTCCGCCAGCTCGGGCAACTTGCGCATTGCCTCGGTCATGCGCCCGGCCCAGGTGGCCAGCTCGCTGCTGTCCACGTCCGAGATCGAATACTGGTATTCGGTCGCGGCCACCCGCGTGTCCAGGGTGACGTCCTGTACCGGCTTGAGGAACAAGGCCACGCCCGGAATGCCGGCCACTGCGTTCTGCAGGCGCGGCAGCACCTCGTCCAGGCCCTCGCGGTCGCCGCGCGTCTTCAGCACGATCGACAGCTGGCCCTGGTTGAGCGTGGGGTTCATGGTGCCGGCGCCGATGAAGGCTGCCACGCCGGTCACCGCCGGGTCCTTGCGCAACGCGGCGGCCACCGCCTGGGTGCGTTGCTCCATCTGCGGGAACGCCACGTTCTGGTCGGCCTGCACCACACCGGTGATCAGGCCGGTGTCCTGCTCGGGCAGCAAGCCCTTGGGAATGGCCACATACAGCACCACCGTCAACGCCACCGCACCGATCGCCACGGCCAGGGTCAGCGGTTGGTGGGCAAGCACCCAGTCCAGGCTGCGCTCATAGGCGCCCACGGTGCGCGTCCACAGGTTGGTCTTGCCGGCCGCGCTCGCGCGCTCGTGCGCGTCTTCGCCTTCGGGCAAGGCATCGGGCTTGAGCAGGTAGGCGCACATCATCGGCGTCAACGTCAGCGACACCAGCATCGAGATGACCACCGCAATCGACAGCACCCACGCAAACTCGTGGAATAACCGACCGGTGACGCCCGGCATCAACAGCAGCGGCAGGAACACCGCCACCAGCGACACGGTCAGCGACAACACGGTGAAGCCGATCTGCTTGGCGCCGATTTCAGCCGCTTCCGGCCCGCTCTTGCCCTGTTCGATGTAGCGCACGATGTTCTCGATCATCACGATCGCATCGTCGACCACGAACCCGGTCGCCACCACCAGCGCCATCAAGGAGAGGTTGTCCAGCGACATGCCGGCGAAGGCCATCACCCCGAAGGTGCCGGCCAGCGACAACGGCACCGCCACCGAGGGAATGATGGTGGCCCACAGCCGGCGCAGGAACACGAAGATCACCGCCACCACCAGCGCGATGGTCAGCACCAGGGTGAACTTCACCTCATGTACCGAGGCGCGGATGGTTTCGGTGCGGTCGGAGAACACCTCCAGATGCACATCGGCCGGCAACACCGATCGCAGCTGCGGCAGGATGTTGCGGATCTGCTCCACCGTCTGCACGATGTTGGCGCCGGGCTGGCGGCGGATCTCCAGCAGCACCGCCTGTTTGCCGTCGGCCCAGGCGGCAAGCTGATCGTTCTCCACCCCATCGACCACGTTGGCCACGTCGGCAAGCCGCACCGGGCGGCCGTCCTTGTAGCTGATGATGGTCTCGCGGTACTGCGCCGCGTCGGTGAGCTGGTCGTTGGTGCCGATACTGTAGGACTGGGTCTTGCCGTTGAGCGAGCCCTTGGGCGCACTGACGTTGGTCTGGGTCAGCGCGCTGCGCAGCGACTCCATGGTCAGGCCCATGTTCGACAGCTGCGCCGGGTTGACCTGGATGCGCACCGCAGGGCGCACGTTGCCGGCGATCGACACCAGGCCCACACCCGGCACCTGCGACAGGCGCTGGGCCAGGATCGCATCCGCATAGCGGTTGACCTCGCGCAGCGGCAGCGAATCGGAGGTGAGCTTGAGCGTGAGAATCGCCGCATCGGCCGGATTGACCCGGTTATAGACCGGTTGGTACGGCAGCGAAGAGGGCAGGGTGGCCTGGCGGATCGCCGCCTGCACGTCCTGCGAGGCGATATCGATATCGCGCTCCATCGAGAACTGCAGAATGATCGTGGACAGGCCCGCCGACGAATCGGAGGTCATCATCTGCAGGCCGGAAATCTGCCCGAACTGGCGCTCCAGCGGCGTGGTCACCAGCGAGGCCATGGTGGTCGCATTGGCGCCGGGGTACTGGGTGGTGACGACCAGGCTGGGCGCGTCGATTTCCGGCAATGCCGAGACCGGCAATTGACGGTAGCCCAGGATGCCCAGCAGCAGGACGCCGGCCATCAACAACGAGGTGGCGATCGGGCGGCGGATGAAGATGGTCGAAAAGCCCACGGGGGGTGTCCTTGCTGAAGACGTCAGTCGAAGCCGGCGCATGCAGCGCCGGCGCACATCGGCGACGGAGGTTCCGTCGCCGATGGTCGAGAATTAGCGCGGACCGCCGCCACGACGGCCGCCGGGGCCACCACCACGGCTCTGTTTGTCCTTCGCGGCCTTAAGTTCGGCCTCGGTCGGTTCCGGCGGCGTCTCGCCCGGCTTGAGCGCGCTGACCTTGCTGCCCGGTTTCAGGCGGAACTGGCCTTCGGTCACCACCCGCTCGCCGGGCTTGAGGCCCTTGGTGATCTGCACATGGCTGTCGTCCACTTCCACGCCCTGCATCACGGTGCGCATCTGTGCGGTGTTGTCGCTGCCCACCACGTACACGTAATCGCCGTCAGGGCCGCGCTGCACCGACTGGGACGGCACCACGGTACCGCCGGCGATGGTGCGCAGCTGCAGGCGCACATTGACGAACTGGCCCGGCCATAGCGCGTTGTCGGTGTTGTTGAAGATCGCGCGTGCGCCGAAGGTGCCGCTGTCGGCGGAGATGCGGTTGTCGATCACATCCAGCTTGCCGTCGCTGCTGATCACATGCGCATCGCCGCGATCCAGTGCCGCCACGGCCAGTGGCGCCGCCGTCTGACCGGTACGCACTGCCTGCAACTCACGCTCGGGCAGGTTGAAAGACACGTAGATCGGGCGGATCTGGGTCAGGGTGACGATCGTGGAGCTGCTGGTGACGATGTTGCCCACGTCCACGCCACGGATGCCGGCGATGCCGTCGATCGGCGCAGTGACGCGGGTGAACTGCAATTGCACCTGCGCCGAGCGCATCTGCGCATCGTTGGCCGCAACCGCGGCCTCGTACTGGGCCACCTGGTTGCGTTGGGTATCCAGATCCGTGCGCGAGACATACTGCTTGTAGGCCGGGTCGTTGGAACGCTGGTAATTCACCCGCGAGGTCGCCAACAGCGCCTGGTTCTGGCGTTTGGCCGCCAGTGCCTGGTCGTAGCTGGCCTGCAGCGTGCGCGGATCGATCTGCGCCAGCAGATCGCCCTTCTTCACTTCCTGGCCTTCCTTGAAATTCAGGCTCATCAGCTGGCCGCCCACCTGCGGGCTGACCGTGACCGTATTGAGCGCGGTGACCGTGCCTAGCGCGCTGGCATAGACCGGAACGTCCTGCGTGGTGGCCGCCACCACCGTTACCGGTACCGGGCCGCTGTTGTCCGGGTCATTGCCGTCCGGCGCGCTCGCGCGCTTGCCGTGATTGCCCGCACCCATCATCCGCACTGCGACGAACACCACGACGAGCACCGCGACAACCAGCAGTGTGACCTTCCAAAAACGCGACATGCGACAACTCCTGAGGGCGGGCCGGGCGCGTGGATGCGACCGTGGGGGCGGCTGTGCAAAGCATATCGTTGCGCTCTCCCAATTGAGCGTTACTGAAGTAACGGCTCGGCTGGCGAAACGACCGCAACGGTCACACTTGCACTGCAGCGGCAACGCGCCACGGCGACCGCGGTTGACCGCCGGGCTGAATCGGGCCCCACTACAGCCCATCCGGCACGCGCCTGCACTACATTAGGCAACCATCTTTTGAGGATTGCCGATGCGCCCCTCCCGCTTGCTGACCAGCGCGCTGCTGCTCGCCCTGCCCATGCTCGCCACCGCGCAGACTGCGCAGCGGCCCGACGTTCAGGCCGCTGCCGCCCCGCTGCAGGCCAAGGTGGTGCAGTGGCGCCGCGACTTCCACCAGCACCCGGAGTTGTCCAACCGCGAGGAGCGCACGGCCGCCACCGTGGCCGCGCAGCTGCGCAAGCTGGGCCTCAAGCCGCGCACCGGCATCGCCCATCACGGCGTGGTGGCCATCATCAAGGGCGCCAAGCCGGGGCCGAAGATCGCGCTGCGTGCGGACATGGACGCGCTGCCGGTGACAGAGCAGACCGGGCTGCCGTTCGCTTCCAAGGCCACTGCCGAATACCGCGGCGAGCAGGTCGGGGTGATGCATGCCTGCGGCCACGATGCGCACACCGCCATCCTGCTCGGCGTGGCCGAAGCGCTGGTGGGCATGCGCGAGCAGTTGCCCGGCGAAGTGATGCTGATCTTCCAGCCCTCCGAAGAAGGCGCCCCAGGCAACGAAGAGGGCGGCGCCTCGCTGATGCTCAAGGAAGGTCTGTTTGCCGACTTCAAGCCGCAGGCGGTGTTCGGCCTGCATGTGTTCTCCAGCGTGCAGGCCGGCAAGATCGCGGTGCGCAGCGGCCCGCTGATGGCGGCCTCGGACCGCTTCGCGATCAAGATGATCGGCCGCCAGACCCATGGCTCGGCGCCGTGGAACGGCATCGACCCGATCGTGGCCAGCGCCGACATGATCGGCGCCGCGCAAACGGTGATCAGCCGCCGCGCCAATCTGTCCAAGCAGCCGGCGGTGCTCAGCTTCGGCGCGATCAAGGGCGGCATCCGCTACAACATCATCCCCGACGATGTGGAAATGGTCGGCACCATCCGCACCTTCGACGAGGGCATGCGCCAGCAGATCTTTGCCGATCTCAAGAACGTGGCCGAACACACCGCCGCCGCGCATGGGGCCAAGGTCCAGGCGCAGGTGCCGGATCAGCCGGGCAATCCGGCCACCGTCAACGACCCCGCACTGACGGCCAGGATGCTGCCAAGCCTGCAGGCCGTGGTGGGTGCCGACAATGTGTACGAACCGCCGTTGCAGATGGGCGCTGAAGATTTCTCGTTCTACGCCCAGCAGGTTCCGTCGATGTTCTTCTTCGTCGGCTCCACCGCCAAGGGTATCGACCCGGCCACCGCACCCAGCAACCATTCGCCGCAGTTCCTGCTGGACGAGTCGTCGCTGGATGTGGGCTTGCGCGCGCTGTTGCAGGTGTCGCTGGATTATCTGCAGCAGGGGTGATGGGGAATGGGGAATCGTCCGTGGGCTGGGCGATTCCCGCTTTCGCTGGTTGGGCCGGTGGCTCGATTCTGGAGCGGCGATCTTCGGGTTTTCCATTCGCTCTCTGTCACGCGTTGCCATACATCTCACGGCCAGCCCGTGCGGCCTAAAATGGCGACATGAATACCCCAGAAGATTCCACCCTCGGTCGTGAGGTCGCCTATCCGAGCGGCTACGACCCGTCGTTGCTGTTTCCGATTCCGCGTGCGGCCGGGCGCCAGGCCATCGGGCTGACTGGTGACCTGCCGTTTATCGGCCGCGATCGCTGGCACGCCTACGAACTCAGCTGGCTCGATGCACAGGGCAAGCCCTGCGTAGCCACCGCCACCTTGCACGTGCCCTGCGATTCGCCCTCGTTGATCGAATCCAAGTCGCTCAAGCTGTATCTCAACTCGCTCAACGCCACCCGCTTCAACAGCGCCGAAGCGGTGCGCACGCGCATTGCGACCGACCTGTCCACGCGCGCCGGTGCCGATGTGGCGGTGGAGTTCGGCCTGCCGCCGATCGATGCGGTGGGCGAGGGCGAATCCATTGATGCACTGGATCTCAGCATCGACGATTACGGCCCGCCGAACGCGGCCTATCTCTGCGCGCATGCGCAGCCAGTGGTGGAAGAAGTGCTGACCTCGGCCTTGCTCAAATCCAATTGCCCGGTGACTGGCCAGCCGGATTGGGCCAGTGTCACCTTGCGTTACCGCGGCGCACCGATCGATCGCGAGGGATTGCTGCGTTATCTGGTGAGTTTCCGCGACCACGCCGAGTTTCATGAGCAATGCGTCGAGCGCATCTTCAACGACGTGCTGACGCAGTGCGCGCCGCAGTGGCTGGTGGTGGAAGCGCGCTACACACGTCGTGGCGGCCTGGACATCAATCCGCTGCGCAGCTCGGCCAGTGTCCCGACGCCGCTGTCGATTTTCCGCGACCTGCGTCAGTAGATCGCGCTCATGCGGGATCGCGCGGGCTTCACGGCGGCGCGATCCATGCTTAACAGCGCCCCGCGCACCCTGCTGACACCGCGATGCACAGGGATTGCAGCAATGAGTGTCGACAAGAAGGCAGATTTCTCCAACGTCACCTCATCGGTCGATAGCACCGCCGAGGTGACGCCTGCGCCCGATTTTTCCAACGTGCGCACCAGTGTACAAAGCACCGCACAGCTCGTTGAAGAATCGGTGACCGTCCAGGCCGGCGACAGCCTCTCCAGTATTGCCAAGCGCCATCTAGGCGACGGCAATCTGTGGCCACGTATTTTCGAAGCCAACCGCGAAACGCTGCAGGACCCGGACAAGATCTTTCCCGGGCAGGTGCTGCGCTTGCCCGCAAAGTCGTAACGGCGGGTCGGCTTCCAGTCGCTGGCGGCAACGTCATTCAACAAACCCAGAAACCAACTCGAACACTGCCACTGCAGGCGTTCTGGCTACCGGAGAATCGATTTATGCGTACTACCTCTGTTTCGAGCAGCTTGGCCCTGGCGTTGGCGGGCGTTCTCGCCGTGTCTGGCTGCAGCAAGAAGGCCGACGACGACAGCGTTTCCAAAGACCCCACTTCCGGTGCCGCGACCGAAGCGATGCCCGGCCCGGCCGCCACCCCGCCGGCGAGCGATCAGGCAGCCCAGGGCAGCGCAACCGGTGCGGCCAGCACCGATGGCGGTGCTGCGACCGGTAGCGCAGTGACGGTGTCCAGCGTGGCCGTCGGCACCCAGGCCGCAGCCGACAAGACGGTGACCCCGGCGACCAGTGTCGGCAGCAAAGACACCATCATCGTCTCGGTCAAGACGGACGGCAGCGCGAGCAACGTGGCCGTATCGGCAAAGCTGACCTACCAGGATGGTCAGGTGGCTGGCGAACAGAACGCGACGTTGAACACCACCGGTGCCGAAACCACCAACCTGAGCTTCAGCAAGCCCGATGGCTGGCCGGCCGGCACCTACACCGCGCAGGTCATGGTGGACGGCAAGCCTGCAGGCAATCCGCAGACCATCACCGTCAAGTAAGGTTGGGCGACATTGGCGGTGTACAGCATCGGCTGCGCGTCGCCACCGATCCCGTCGACCGATGGCTCGACATTTCACTGAGCCACGCAAACAGGGCGCGACCGATCAAGTCGCGCCTTTTTGTTGCATCGCATTTGTTTCAGCTGCATCCATGTCGATTGCCCTGGTGACGGGACGTAGCATCCGCCTGTGGTCGCTTTACCCGGGCGCGGCTCAGACGCGACAATGCCGTGCTGATCCATCGCCGCATCCAACCCTGGCTAACCGGTGTGCATCAACGACCCCCGTCGCGCGCACCACTGCCATCGTCCGTGAATGCCGGCGCTCCTCCCGACCACAAGAGCCATCGCACCTCATGTCGAAGACACCGAAGATCCTGTACACGCTCACCGACGAAGCACCCTACCTGGCCACGCAGTCGCTGCTACCGATCATCGATGCCTACACCGATACCGCCGGCATCGTGGTCGAAACGCGCGATATCTCGCTGGCCGGGCGCATTCTTGCGCTGTTTCCCGAGCATTTGAGCGACACGCAGAAGATCGCCGACGACCTGGCCGAACTGGGCGAGCTGGCCACCACGCCGGAAGCCAACATCATCAAGCTGCCCAACATCAGCGCCTCGGTGCCGCAGCTCAAGGCCGCGATCAAGGAGCTGCAAGGCCAGGGCTACGCGTTGCCGGCGTATCCGGACGAGCCCAAGGATGCTGCGGAAAAAGACATCAAGGCGCGCTACGACAGGGTCAAGGGCAGCGCGGTGAATCCGGTGCTGCGCGAGGGCAATTCCGATCGTCGTGCACCGCTGTCGGTGAAGAATTACGCACGCAAGCACCCGCACCGCATGGGCAAGTGGAGCAGCGATTCCAAGTCGCACGTGTCGCACATGGAGTCCGGCGATTTCTTCGGTAGCGAGCAGTCCGCCACCATCGCCGACGCCGGCACGTTGAAGATCGAATTCGTCGGTGCCGATGGCAGCAGCACCGTGCTGAAAGACAAGGTCGCGGTCAAAGCCGGCGAAATCGTCGACGCTGCGGTGTTGAGCAAGCGCGCTCTGGCCAGCTTCATCGACGCGCAGATCGCCGATGCCAAGGCCCGCGACGTGCTGTTCTCGGTGCATCTGAAAGCCACCATGATGAAGGTCTCCGACCCGGTGCTGTTCGGCGTGGTGGTCGGCGAGTTCTACAAGGACACGCTGAGCAAGCATGCCGATGCGCTCAAGTCGGTCGGCTTCGATCCCAACAACGGCATCGGCGATCTGTACGCACGCATCGGCACGTTGCCGGAAGAGCAGCAGGTACAGATCACTGCCGATATCCAGGCCGAATACGCGCAGCGTCCGGGCCTGGCGATGGTCAATTCGGACAAGGGCATCACCAACCTGCATGTGCCCAGCGACGTGATCGTCGATGCTTCCATGCCGGCGATGATTCGCGACTCCGGCCAGATGTGGAACGCGCAAGGCAAGTTGCAGGACACCAAGGCGGTGATTCCGGATCGTTGCTACGCGGACGTGTATCAGGCGGTAATCGACGACTGCAAGGCGCATGGTGCGTTCGATCCGTCCACGATGGGCTCGGTGCCCAACGTGGGGCTGATGGCGCAGAAGGCCGAAGAATATGGCTCGCACGACAAGACCTTCCAGATGTCCGGCGCCGGCACCGTCAAGGTCACCGATGGCAACGGCAAGACGGTGTTCGAGCACGCAGTGGAAGCCGGCGATCTGTGGCGCATGTGCCAGGTCAAGGACGCGCCGATCCAGGATTGGGTGAAGCTTGCCGTGGAGCGCGCACGTCTGAGCGAGACGCCTGCGGTGTTCTGGCTGGACAAGGCGCGCGCGCACGATGCGCAGGTGATCGCCAAGGTCGAGCAGTATCTGAAGGATCACGACACCAACGGCCTGGATATCCGCATCCTGCCGCCAGTGGAAGCGACGACCTTCTCGCTGGAGCGCATCCGCAAGGGTCAGGACACCATCTCGGTCACCGGCAACGTGCTGCGCGACTACCTCACCGACCTGTTCCCGATCATGGAGCTCGGTACCAGTGCCAAGATGCTGTCCATCGTGCCGCTGATGGCCGGCGGCGGCCTGTTCGAAACCGGTGCCGGTGGTTCGGCGCCCAAACATGTGCAGCAGTTCGTCGAAGAGAACTGCCTGCGCTGGGATTCGCTGGGGGAATTCCTGGCCCTGGCCGCGTCGCTCGAGCACCTGGGCAACCGTTACGACAACCCATCGGCCACCGTGCTGGCCAAGGCGCTGGATGTCGCCAACGGTCAGTTCCTGGACAACAACAAGTCGCCCGCGCGCAAGGTCGGCGAGCTCGACAACCGCGGCAGCCACTTCTATCTGGCGATGTACTGGGCACAGGCCCTGGCTGCGCAGACCGAAGACATGGCTTTGCAGGCCAAGTTCGCGCCGCTGGCCAAGGCCCTGACCGGGAACGAAGCCACGATCATGGCCGAGCTCAACGGCGCGCAGGGCAAGCCGGTGGAGATTGGCGGTTACTACCATCCCGACTTGGCCAAGGTCAGCGAGGCGATGCGCCCCAGCAAGACCTTCAACGACATCCTGGCCACGCTCAAGGCCTGAGTCGCCGCGCCGCCTGCTGTCTCCGCATGTCGTCTGCAAGGCCCGTCTCGGAAGAGACGGGCCTTGTCGTTTCAGCGAAACGGCGACAATGCCGTCACGCCACGCAGCAGGCGTTGGCTGAGCCGCGCCATGCGTCGCTCGCGCCGGGTTTGCGAAGGCGGATCGGTCATCGTCTGCACGTTTGGCTGTGGCCGCACGGGAGATCCAAGCGATTCCCTTGCGGTGTGCCGTTGCATCGCCTCCACTGCCGTGTCCGGTTCCGCCAGGCGCTGGGCCAGCGCCACATCGGCAATGTGGCCGTGCTGAAACAACAGTTCGCTAAAGATGCGCATGACTCACCTCCACTTGAGTGGAATCCACAGTAGGCGCAGGCTAGGGGACGTAAAAGCGAGGCTTTTACAAGTGAGTATTGAATTCCATTCAAGGGTTGGCCATGTCGCGTCCGCCGCTTCACGCATTGCAAGGCTTCGTCAGCGCGGTACGCCTGGGTAACCTGTCGCGCGCCGCTGGTGCGATGCATCTGACCGTCAGCGCACTTAGTCATCAGATGCGCGCGCTCGAACAACGGCTGGGATATCCGCTGCTGCAACGGCATGCGCGCGGCGTCACCGCCACGCCGCAGGGCCAACAACTGCTCGAGCGCATCGCACCGCATCTGGACGCCATCGCCGAGGCGTTCGAGCCCTTCGGTGCGCGTCGCGAAGACACCCTGACGCTGAGTCTCACGCCGTCGATGGCATCGGCCTGGCTGGTGCCGCGCCTGGGCGAATTTCTGGCAAGTCATCCCACCATCGAAATCAACCTGCTGTCGAGCGAGCGGCTGGTGGATTTCGAGCGCCAGCAGCAAGTGGATGCCGCCATGCGTATCGGCGCCGGGCAATGGCCTGGCGTCATCGCCGAGCCATTGTTCGACGAATGGCTGGTGCCCATGGCTAGCCCGGCCCTGATCGACCGCATGGGCGGCGTGAAGGCGCCACCCTTGCATCAGTGGCCACTGCTGGGCGACCCGGATGACGCCTGGTCGCGCTGGTTCGCGGCGTTCGGCGGCGATGTGCCGCGACGCTATGTCGCCGTGCTCGACGAATCGGAGGCACACCATCGTGCCGCCTTGGATGGCGTCGGCGTCGCACTGGGGCGCGTGACGCGCGCGCGTCTGTTGCTGGCGTCCGGCCAGCTGGTGGCGTTGTCCACGCAACGGCTCAAGACCAGTTGGTCGCATTACCTGGTGTATCCGCCGCGTTCCAGCACCCATGGCGGGTTTCTCGCGTTTCGCACCTGGCTACAGGGCCAGGCGCGCGAACACGCCGCGCATGCGCAACAGGCGACCGCCACGCCACTGGCCGCGCGTCGCCGCAAGCGCTCCGGGACACCGTCGCCATGAACCATCCATCGTTGCCACCACAATCCGAGCGCCGCGCGCTGGCGATCGCCCAGGCCGTGTACGAAGCGTTCGAGGACTATCACGCGCGCTTTTCCGAAATCACCGCATGCGCCAAACAGCGGTTCGAAACACGCGACTGGAGCGGCGCGCGCGAAGACGCAGTGGCGCGCATCGCGCTCTACGACCAATACATCGCCGAATGCATGTTGCGTCTGCGCGCAGTACTGCTGGGTCAGGCGCACGACCGAGCGCTATGGATGCGTGCGCGCGATCGTTACGCTGCGTTGCTGAGCGGGTTGATCGACCAGGAGTTGTACAAGACGTTCTACAACACCCTGACCCGGCGCTACTTCGGTACCCACGGCGTCGATGCGGACATCGAATTCATCGCCCTGGATATCGAACCGACCGACGCCATCACCGTGCCTGTTGCGCGCCACACGTATGCGGTCTCGCCCGGCCGCCTGACCGACATGCTGGTGCGGGTGCTAGGCGACTACGCGTTCGCCGTGCCGTATGCGCACCGCACCCGCTGCGCGGCTGCCATCGCGGTGCGTCTGCTAGACGACCTGGCGCATTGGGGCGAGCATCCGGTGCGCAGCGTGGAATTGCTGGAGACGGTGTTCTATCGCGAGCGGCGTGCGTATCTGGTCGGACGCGTGTTCGGCGAACATCGCTTTTCGCCATGCGTGATCGCGCTGATCAACGACGACGCCGGCCTGCGCGCCGAAGCGGTGCTGACCCGACGCAGCGATGTCGCGCAATTGTTCAGTAACTCGCGCAGCTATTTTCAAGCCGACCTGTCCACTGTCGGCGATGCGGTGGTGTTCCTGCGCAGCCTGCTCACCCACAAGCCGGTCGATGAGCTATACACGATGCTGGGCCGCGCCAAGCAGGGCAAGACCGAGCGTTACCGCACGTTTTTCAGCCATTTTCAAGCGCATCCGTCCGAACAGCTGGTGCACGCCGATGGCACTCCCGGCATGGTCATGGTGGTCTTTACGCTGCCTAGTTATCCGCTGGTCTTCAAACTCATTCGCGACCGCTTTGCGTATCCCAAAACCATGAGCCGCGCGCAGGTGGAGGGTAAGTACGAATTGGTCTTCCAGCTCGACCGCATCGGCCGCCTGCTCGACGCGCAGCCGTATCGTTTCCTGCGTTTCCCCAAGGCGCGCTTTTCGCCGGCGCTGCTGCAAGAGCTGCAGACCAGCTGCGCGATGAGCCTGAGCGAAGACGGCGACGATGTCCTGATCGCACTGTGCTATGTGCAGCGCCGGTTGCGCCCGTTGAATTTGTACCTGCGCGAACAGTTGCCCGAAGCCGCGCATGCCGCAGCGCTGGACTACGGCCAAGCCATCAAGGACATGGCGCGCAACAACATCTTTCCCGGCGACATGTTGCTGAAGAATTTCGGCATTACCCGCCATCAGCGCGCGGTGTTCTACGACTACGACGAGCTGTGCCTGATCACCGAATGCAACTTCCGCGATTGGCCGACACCCGCCACCTACGAAGAACAGATGGCCGCAGAACCCTGGTTCCATGTCGGCCCGCGCGACGTCTTTCCCGAGCGCTTCGCCTTGTTCATGGGCCTGCCCTCCTCGCAACTGGAAGCGGTCAAGCACCAGCACCCGGAACTGTTCGACCCACGCTGGTGGCGCGACCTGCAGAGCCGGCTTCGCGACGACGATTATCCCGACACCCCGCCATATGCGGAGTCGCGCAGGCTGGCCTAGAGCGTTGCGGAGCGCTCGCCGCGCAGCTTACCTTGGCGCCAGCCCAGCCCAGCCCAGCCCAGCCGAGCCGGCGCCACGCAGCACCCGCTCCGCACAGCTGGCGGCCAACGCATCTCATCTCAACGTGCATCACACGCTCTAGCGATTTACCGGCAGCGGCAGGACGAGCGACGGCCCGGATGCGCTGCCTGCCAGTGGATTGTTCTCCGCACGCGGAGAAGGTGTTCGCCTGGTCACACCGCTGCAAGTAAGTTGAGAGCGGCTGACGGAGGACACTAAAGGCTGCGCGACAGTCGCCTCATACAAAAAGCCCCGCAATGCGGGGCTTTTTCGTCTCGATAAACCGATTGAACTCAGCGCTTCATCGAACTGAAGAACTCGTCGTTGGACTTGGTGGTCTTCATCTTGTCCAACAGGAATTCCATTGCTGCGATTTCGTCCATCGGGTGCAGCAGCTTGCGCAGGATCCAGATCTTCTGCAGCAACTCCGGCTCGATCAGCAGATCTTCGCGACGCGTGCCCGAACGGTTGATGTCGATTGCCGGGTACACGCGCTTTTCGGTGATGCGACGGTTCAGATGCACTTCGCTGTTGCCGGTGCCCTTGAACTCTTCGTAGATCACCTCGTCCATCTTGCTGCCGGTTTCCACCAGCGCCGTGGCGATGATGGTCAGCGAGCCGCCTTCTTCCACGTTACGCGCCGCGCCGAAGAAGCGCTTCGGGCGGTGCAACGCATTGGCATCCACACCGCCGGTGAGCACCTTGCCGGAGCTGGGCACTACGTTGTTGTAGGCGCGCGCCAGGCGGGTGATGGAGTCCAGCAGGATCACCACGTCCTTCTTGTGCTCGACCAGGCGCTTGGCCCGCTCGATCACCATCTCGGCGACCTGCACGTGACGCGCAGCCGGCTCGTCGAACGTGGAGGAGATGACTTCGCCGCGCACGGTGCGCTGCATTTCGGTCACTTCTTCCGGGCGCTCGTCGATGAGTAGCACGATCATGTGCACTTCGGGATGATTGGTGGTGATGGCCGTGGCCACCTGCTGCATCATCATCGTCTTACCGGCCTTGGGCGGGGAGACGATCAGCGCACGCTGACCCTTGCCCTGCGGTGCCATCAGATCGAGGATGCGGCCGGTGATGTCCTCGGTGGAGCCATCGCCACGCTCCAGACGGAAGCGGCGGCGCGGGAACAGCGGGGTCAGGTTCTCGAACAGGACCTTGTTCTTGCTCGCTTCCAGCGGCTCGCCATTGATGGTGTCGACGATCGACAGCGCGAAATAGCGTTCGCCGTCCTTCGGGAAGCGGATGCGGCCGGAGAGGTGGTCGCCGGTACGCAGGTTGAAGCGGCGGATCTGGCTGGGCGAAATATAGGTATCGTCCGGGCCGGCCAGGTAGCTGGCTTCTGCCGCACGCAGGAAACCGAAGCCGTCGGGCAGGATTTCCAGCACGCCGTCGGCGGCAACGCCTTCACCATGACGGGTCAGCACCTTGAGCAGGGCGAAGATCACGTCCTGCTTGCGCGCACGCGCCACGCCTTCCTGAATATTGAGCTGGTCGGCGATATCCAGCAGCTTCTGCGCCGGCATCCGCTTGAGGTCGCTCAGCGAATACACCGGAAAACCTTCCGGCACGGCCGGATGCGGACGCGCGATGAACGGTTCGTTGCTGCCGTCGGACGAGGGCATGCCGCCGTCGTTGCCGAAGCGGTCGCGCGGGCC
Organism: Xanthomonas sp. DAR33341; assembly: GCF_003992815.1. Lineage (NCBI taxonomy): Bacteria > Pseudomonadati > Pseudomonadota > Gammaproteobacteria > Lysobacterales > Lysobacteraceae > Xanthomonas > Xanthomonas sp. DAR33341. The sequence continues at coordinate 60,127 of NZ_QEYV01000026.1, forward strand.
GCGATCGCGGCGGTTGCGGAACCGGTCACGGCGGTTGCCCTGCTGGTTCTGGCCTTGCTGGTTTTGACCCTGACCCTGACCCTGACCCTGACCGCCCTGGCCTTGCTGATGCTGGCCGGCGTTTTGGTTTTGGTTCTGGTTCTGGTTCTGGCCCTGCTGCTGACCTTGGCCTTGGCCCTGGTTCTGGCCTTGATTCTGGTTCTGCTGTTGCTGCGCCTGATTGAAGCGCTGCTGCTGCGACTGGCCGCCCTCGCGGGGCTCGCCGTGGGTGTCGCTGCCGTGGCCGGCGCTGGGCGCCTGACCGGCCTGGGCGCCATCGCTGGACGTCTGCGCCGGTGCCGGATCGGCAGCGCGCGACGGTGCCTGCGCGGCACGGGGTGCTTCGGGTACGGGACTGGCGGGCAAGGGCAGGTTGGGCTGCTGTGCGCCAGCCTCTTCAGTGGCGGCGGCGGTCTTGCTCACGCGCGGCTTGCGCACGCGCTTCTCGACGGGAGCGTCGACGCTGCTCCCGGTATCGGAGGAAGGATGATCGGACAAGTGCGTGATTCCTCGCTAAGGTGCGAGCGCCCAACTAGGGGGCGAACTGGTGGTAGATGGGAGTCTAGAAGAGGTTCTAGAGGGTGCGGCGGCGCACGAACGTGTGCCGGACCAACTGACACTATCACCGCCGCGCGTTGCCGCGCAAGCGTCTTGCCGGGCACGATTTAACTGCCGGCGCATCATCGGGCGCCCATTGCTGGACGCCCGCTTGCTCAGGCGGCCGCGCCACCCAGGGTCTTGTCGATCATCTGGGTCAGCTGGCCCTTGCCGACGGCACCGATCTGGGTCGCCTGCACCTGCCCGTCCTTGAACAGCAACAGCATCGGAATCGAGCGCACGTGGTACTTGATGGCCAGCGCACGGTTCTGGTCCACATTGACCTTGGCAACCTTGAGGCGGCCCTGATAGGTGTCGGCCAGATCGTTCAGCACCGGGGCGATCATCTTGCATGGGCCGCACCACTCGGCCCAGAAATCCACCAGAACCGGTTCGCCCGATTGCAGTACAGCTGTGTCGAAGTCGGCATCGCCGACATGTTGAACCTTATCGCTCACCTTGGGTCTCCTGGAAACCAAAACGGCCCACCCGAACGGGCAGGCCGCTACATTGCGCTAAACTGGGGCATTGCGCGACTGAATCAAGTGTCAGTCCTGAAGCCGCGCTGTCCGCCACAACAGCCGCAGTTTGCGACGCTGTCGGCATCGATGCAAGCCGCGCCCGGGCTGCCCAGGGCGCCTCACGAAGACGGAATAATGAGCGACAAACCGCTGACCGATGTGACCTTTTCCTCGTTCGACCTGCATCCGGCCTTGATCGCCGGGCTGGAGAGCGCCGGGTTTACCCGCTGTACCCCGATCCAGGCGCTGACCTTGCCGGTCGCGCTGCCGGGCGGCGATGTCGCCGGCCAGGCCCAGACCGGTACCGGCAAGACCTTGGCATTTCTGGTCGCGGTGATGAATCGGCTGCTGATCCGCCCGGCCCTGGCCGACCGCAAGCCGGAAGACCCGCGCGCGCTGATCCTTGCGCCGACCCGCGAGCTGGCGATCCAGATCCACAAGGATGCGGTCAAGTTTGGCGCCGACCTGGGCCTGCGCTTTGCGCTGGTCTACGGCGGGGTGGATTACGACAAGCAGCGCGAACTGTTGCAGCAGGGCGTGGACGTGATCATCGCCACCCCGGGCCGCCTGATCGACTACGTCAAACAGCACAAGGTGGTCTCGCTGCACGCCTGCGAGATCTGCGTGCTGGACGAAGCCGACCGCATGTTCGACCTGGGCTTCATCAAGGACATCCGCTTCCTGCTGCGGCGCATGCCCGAGCGCGGCACCCGGCAGACGTTGTTGTTCTCGGCCACCCTCAGCCACCGCGTGCTGGAGCTGGCCTACGAGCACATGAACGAGCCGGAGAAGCTCGTTGTCGAAACCGAAAGCATCACCGCCGCGCGGGTGCGCCAGCGCATCTATTTCCCGTCCGACGAAGAGAAGCAGACGCTACTGTTGGGCTTGCTGTCGCGCAGCGAAGGCGCGCGCACCATGGTGTTCGTCAACACCAAGGCCTTCGTGGAGCGCGTGGCGCGCACCCTGGAGCGGCATGGCTACCGGGTGGGTGTGCTGTCGGGCGATGTGCCGCAGAAGAAGCGCGAGTCGCTGCTCAACCGCTTCCAGAAAGGCCAGCTCGAAATCCTGGTCGCCACCGACGTGGCCGCGCGCGGTCTGCATATCGACGGCGTCAAGTACGTCTACAACTACGACCTGCCGTTCGACGCCGAAGACTACGTCCACCGCATCGGCCGCACCGCGCGTCTGGGCGAGGAAGGCGATGCGATCAGCTTCGCCTGCGAACGCTATGCGATGAGCCTGCCCGACATCGAGGCCTACATCGAGCAGAAGATTCCGGTCGAGCCGGTGACGTCCGAACTGCTGACGCCGCTGCCGCGCGCGCCACGCGTGCCGGTGGAAGGCGAAGAGGCCGACGATGACGCTGCTGGCGACAGTGTGGGCACGATCTTCCGCGAAGCGCGCGAGCAGCGTGCCGCCGAAGAACAGCGTCGCGGTGGTGGGCGCGGTGGCCCCGGCGGGTCGCGCAGCGGCAGTGGCGGTGGTCGCCGCGATGGCGCAGGTGCCGATGGCAAGCCGCGTCCGCGTCGCAAGCCACGGGTGGAAGGCCAAGCGCCTGCAGCTGCGGCGTCGACCGAACATCCGGTGGTTGCTGCAGTAGCGGCACAGGCACCTTCCGCGGGCGTGGCCGATGCCGAGCGCGCACCACGCAAGCGTCGGCGTCGTCGTAACGGTCGTCCGGTCGAGGGTGCCGAGCCGGCAGTGGCATCCACGCCGGTTCCCGCGCCTGCCGCACCGCGCAAGCCCACCCAGGTGGTTGCCAAGCCGGTGCGTGCCGCCGCCAAGCCGTCGGGTAGCCCGTCGCTGCTCAGCCGGATCGGCCGCCGACTGCGTTCGCTGGTCTCCGGCAACTGACCGTTTGCGGCACTGATCGCATCGCCGCGCATCGGCGATGCGACGCAAGCACTGGCGCTCCGGCATAATCGCTGAATGACCGTTCTGCGTTTCGACAACGTCAGCAAGCACTACGCCGGTGGCCACCAGGCGCTGACCGATGTCAGCTTCGAAGTGGCCGATGGCGAGATGCTGTTCGTGACCGGCCATTCCGGCGCCGGCAAAAGTACCTTGCTCAAACTGATCCACCTCAGCGAACGCCCGAGTCAGGGCGCGGTGCTGCTGGGCGAACGTAACCTGCTCAAGGTGCGTGGCCGGCAGATTCCGCTGCATCGGCGTCAGGTGGGCGCGGTCTATCAGGACCACCGTCTGCTCAACGACCGCAGCATCGCCGAGAACGTGGCCTTGCCGCTGATCTTGCGCGGCACCCGGCGTGCCGAGATCGGCAAACGCGTGCGCTCGGCATTGGAGCGCATCGGTCTGGCCCATCGCGAGAAAGCCCTGCCGTCGCAATTGTCTGCCGGTGAGCAGCAACGCGTTGGCATCGCGCGCGCCATCGTCGGCGAACCGCGGCTGCTGGTGGCCGATGAGCCCACCGGCAATCTCGACCCCGCACTGGCCGCGGAAATCATGCAGTTGTTCGCCGAACTCCCGGCCCGTGGCACCAGCGTGCTGGTGGTCAGCCACGACCTGGCGCTGCTCAAGCAGATGCGCAAGCGCGTGCTGATTCTGGATCACGGCCGCCTGGTCGACGACATCTCGCCGCAGGACCTGGCCGAATGAGCAAGCCCGCCAATACCGAAACCGTCGCGCCGTCGCGGTTCGGCGTGTGGATCGACCATCATCTGCACAGCATCGCCTTCAGCCTGGGCCGTGCGATGCGCAAGCCGTGGGCCACCTTGTTGACCATCGTGGTGATGGCCCTGGCGCTGGCCCTGCCGTTGGGGCTGTCGATCGCGCTGGATAACGTCAAGCTGCTGGCCGGCAGCGTGCAGCAATCGCGCGAGATCAATCTGTTCCTGAAGGTCGACGTGGCCGCCGATGCGGCGCAGGCGCTGGCCGGCGAGCTGCGTGCACGTCCGGATGTGGCCAAGGTCACGCTGCGTACGCCCGAACAGGGTTTGGCCGAGCTGCGCGAGAGCGCCAAGCTCGATGAAGCGGCCGATGCGCTGGGCGACAACCCGCTGCCCACCTTGTTGATCGTCACTCCCGCCGATGCGACCGACGACGCGCAGCTGGCCGGTGCGCTACAGGCGCTGCCGCAGACCGATCAGGTGCAGCACGACGCGCTGTGGCGCAAGCGCCTGGATGGCTGGTTGCATTTCGGCGAGCGCCTGGTCCAGGTATTGTCTGCCCTGCTCGGGATCGGTGCGGTGCTGGTGGTCGGCAACACCGTGCGGCTGGACATCCAGTCGCGGCGCGAAGAAATCGGCGTGCTGCAGTTGCTCGGCGCCAGCGATGGCTTCATCCGTCGTCCGTTCTTGTATCTGGGCGCGTGGTACGGACTCGGCGCCGGCGCTGTCGCGCTCGCTCTGATCGCCGCCTCGGGCCTGGCATTGCGTGCGCCGTTGGCGACATTGGCCGACAGTTACGGCAGTTCTTTTACCCTGCACGGGCTGGATCTGTTGCATTCTGCGATGGTGCTGGTCGGCACCTTAGTCCTGGGTTGGTTGGGTGCCTGGCTGGTGACCGGCCATTTCCTTCGCCAGACCCGTCCTACCGAGACCTGAGGCCTGCCATGCATCCACCAGATCTCAAACACCTGATCAGCGACGCGCCGCGCGTGATGGTGGTCGATGGCTCCAAGTTGGTGCGCAAGCTGATTGCCGACGTGCTCAAGCGCGACCTGCCCAATGTGCAGGTGATCGGCTGTTCCAACATTGCCGAAGCGCGTCAGGCGCTGGAAGCCGGCGCGGTGGATCTGGTCACGACCTCGCTGTCGCTGCCCGATGGCGACGGCCTGACCCTGGCGCGCAGCGTGCGCGAAACCGCCGGGCAGGCCTATGTCCCGGTGATCGTGGTCTCCGGCGATGCGCAGCAGCATCTGGTGGAGCGCCGTTTCACCGAGTACGTCACCGATTATTTCGACAAGGCGCTGGGCCATGAAGCCCTGGCGACCTTCATCCGCGGCTACGTGCAGCCCGAGCCGGTGGTGGGCGCGACCGTGCTCTACATCGAAGACAGCCGCGTGGTGGCCGAGGCGACCAAGCGCATGCTCGAACGCCAGAGCCTGAAAGTGGTGCACGTGCTCACCGCCGAAGATGCCTTTGCGCTGCTCACCGCCGAATCGCTGGGCCGCACCGAGCGCCGCATCGACGTGGTGCTGACCGACGTGACGCTGAAGGGCGAGCTCAACGGCCGCGACGTGGTCGAGCGTATCCGCATCGACTTCGCCTACGGCAAGCGCCGCCTGCCGGTGCTGGTGATGACCGGCGACACCAACCCGCGCAATCAGTCCGAATTGCTGCGCGCCGGTGCCAACGATCTGGTGCAAAAACCGATCGAAGAGCGCCTGCTGGTGACCAAGGTGTTGTTCCAGCTGCGCCTGGCACGCCTGGAGGATCAGGCTGTCACGCTATGACTGAAGGGGAAGGACGCATCCAGCTGGAACCGTCGTGGAAGGCAAGGGTGGGCGACTGGCTGCTGCGCCCGCAGATGCGGGAGCTGTCGGCGTTCCTGCGCCAGCGCAAGGCGGCCGGGGCGCGGGTGTTTCCGCCTGGCCCGCAGATCTTCGCCGCCTTCGACGCGACACCGTTCGAGCAAGTCAAGGTGGTGATCCTGGGCCAGGACCCGTATCACGGCGAAGGTCAGGCGCATGGGCTGTGCTTCTCGGTACTGCCCGGCGTGCCGGTGCCGCCGTCGCTGCTCAATATCTATAAAGAGATCCAGGACGACCTGGGGATCGCGCGGCCGGATCACGGCTACCTGATGCCCTGGGCGCGCCAGGGCGTGCTGCTGCTCAATGCGGTGCTGACGGTGGAGCAGGGACGCGCCGGGGCCCACCAGAACAAGGGCTGGGAAGGCTTCACCGATCATGTGGTGGAAACCCTCAACCGCGAGCGCGAAGGGCTGGTGTTCCTGCTGTGGGGCAGCTATGCGCAGTCCAAGGGCAAGGTCATCGACCAGACGCGCCACCGGGTCTTGAAGGCGCCGCATCCTTCGCCGCTGTCGGCGCACCGCGGCTTCCTGGGCTGCCAGCATTTTTCCAAGACCAACGACCATTTGCGGCGGCGTGGTCTGAGCCCGATCGACTGGTCGCTGCCACCGCGCAGCGCGCTGGACCTCACCTCCGCCGGCGCCTGAACGACGCTCCCGTACATTCCGTTGCGCAACCAGTTTGTCACGGTTTGCATAGGGGCTTGGTGGTACGGTAAGCCTCGAATTCGGGGTGCCGGGCTGTAGAACACCGGCGATGCCAAAAGCCCGAACGTCCTATAAATGGAATGCTGGGAACTCTTTCTGTACCCGGCAGTCCAATAGTTCGACTGCTAAGATGGTGCCTATGAACCAGACTACCTCGACTGCCCTTGTGGCAAACAATCTCCCGATTCCCAGTGCGCTCGGTTCGCTGGACGCCTACATCGGTGCCGTGCACCAGATCCCGGTGCTGTCGGTCGATGAGGAGCAGGATCTGGCCCGTCGCTTTCGCGACGAGCTGGATCTGGACGCCGCGCGCGAACTGGTCCATTCCCACCTGCGCTTCGTGGTGCACGTGGCCCGCGGCTACAACGGCTACGGCCTGCCGCTGGGCGACCTGATCCAGGAAGGCAACATCGGCCTGATGAAGGCGGTCAAGCGCTTCGACCCGGACATGGGCGTGCGCCTGGTCAGCTTCGCGGTGCACTGGATCCGTGCCGAGATGCACGAGTTCATCCTGAAGAACTGGCGCATCGTCAAGGTCGCCACGACCAAGGCGCAGCGCAAACTGTTCTTCAACCTGCGCAAGTCCAAGACGCGTCTGGGCTGGCTCAATGCGTCGGAAGTGACTGCGGTTGCCAAGGACCTGAACGTCTCCGAGCGTGAGGTGATGGAAATGGAGTCGCGCCTGTCCGGTCGCGATATCGGTTTCGACGCGTCGTCGGACGAAGACGACGATCACGGCCCGCCGTCGCCGGTGAGCTACCTGGTCGCCAATGAAGAAGATCCGTCGCAGGCGTACGAGCGTCACGACAGCGAAGACAACCAGCTGCAGCTGCTGCGCGAAGGTATGGCTGGCCTGGACGCCCGCTCGCGCGACATCGTCAAGCGCCGCTGGCTGGATTCCGATTCCAAGGTGACGCTGCAGGAACTGGCAGACGAATACGGCGTGTCGGCCGAGCGCATCCGTCAGATCGAAGCGAATGCGCTGAAGAAGATGAAGGCGCTGTTCGTCGCCTGATCCTGTCGGTCTTGCGCGAGTGTTTGCACAGACGGCCCGGTTTTCCGGGCCGTCTGCCTATGTGGGGCTACGCGATTGCTACTCCGGCGAGCGCGCCACCGGCAGATGCCAGCCGTAGCGGATCGCCATGAAGCGCAGGCCGAAGCACACGCCGGCGCCGGTCGCCAACGACCAGGCCTGCGGCACATCCAGGACGTGCCCGACCGCGACCAGCCCGCCACCGGCAAGCGCGGCGACCGCGTACAGTTCGGCCTGCAACACCACCGGCGTGCGCGCCACCAGCAGATCGCGCGCAATGCCGCCGCCGATGCCGCTGAGCATGCCCAGCAATGTCGCGCTCAACGGGGTGAGGTGATAGTCCAGCGCCTTGCTGGTGCCATAGACCGCAAACAGCGCCAGCCCGGCCGCATCGAAGATCTGCACCGGATTGCGCAGGCGCTCCACCGCTGCATGCCAATAGAACCCGGCCACGCCGGCCAGGCAGGCCACCAGCAGATACTGCGGCTGCACCAGCGCGGCCGGCGGGGTGGCGCCGATCAGCACATCGCGCACGATGCCGCCGGACACCGCGGCCGCGCAGGAGAGCACCAGCACGCCGAACAGGTCCAGACGGTTGCGTACCGCCACGGTCGCCCCGCTCAGGGCGAACACGAAGGTGCCGAGCAGATCCAGCAGGAACAGGACAGTTGCCACGGTCAGGCCATCGCATCAGGCCGCACAGCATCGCGCACGGCTTGCGCCGCTGTCATCCGTCCTTGCTGCTGGGGGGAGGATCGTCGGTGGCGCCGCCGAAGATGATGCGCGCGGCGCGCTGGTAGCTCCAGTACGCCATCGCCCAGTTCACCAGCACCACGAACCGGTTGCGGAAGCCGATCAAAAAGTACACGTGCGCAGCCAGCCAGAACCACCAGGCGACGACGCCGGACAGCTTGAGCTTGCCCACATGCACGATGGCGGCCATGCGGCCGATCGTGGCCAGGTTGCCGTAGTCCTGGTAGCGGAACGCCGGCGCGGTCTGGCCGCGCTGCCGCGCCCGGATCGCCTTGGCGATGTGCTTGCCCATCTGCTTGGCGGCCGGTGCCACGCCCGGCACCGGGCGGCCGTCCTGCTGCACCGAGGCCAGATCGCCGCCGACGAAGATGTCCGGGTGGCCCGGCACGCTGAGGTCGGCTTCGACCAGCACGCGGCCGGCGCGATCCAGCGGCACGCCCAGCGTACGCGCCAGCGGCGAGGCGGCCACGCCGGCGGCCCACACCACGGTGCGTGCCGGCACGAAGGTGTCGCCGAGCTGGTAGCCCAATGCATCGATCTGCGTGACCGGAGTTCCGGTGTGCACCTCCACGCCCAGACGTTCCAACTGCTTGCGCGCCTTGGCGGTGAGATCTTCCGGAAACGAGGGCAGCACGCGCGGACCGGCTTCGACCAGCCGCACGCGCGCCTGCCGCGGGTCGATGTGGCGGAACTCGTTCTTGAGTGTGTGGCGGGCGATTTCGGCCAGAGTGCCGGCCAGTTCGACGCCGGTGGGCCCGCCGCCGACCACTGCAAAGCTCAGCCAGGCGGCGCGTGCGGCAGGGTCGGATTCGGCTTCTGCGCGTTCGAAGGCCAGCAGCAGCTTGCGCCGCAGCACCAGCGCGTCGTACAGCGTTTTCAGGCCAGGGGCGTGTTCGGCCCATTGGTCGTTGCCGAAATAGGCATGGGTGGCGCCGGTGGCCAGCAGCAACATGTCGTAGCCGAGCGTGCCGCCATCGGCCAACACCACCTCGCGGCGGCTTGGTGCGATATCGGTGACATCGCCGAGCAGTACTTCGACATTGCGTTGCTCGCGCAGGATGTGCCGCAGCGGCGCGGCGATGTCCGGTGCCGACAGGCCGGCGGTGGCCACCTGATACAGCAGGGGCTGGAACAGGTGGTGGTTCTGACGGTCGACCAGAGTGATGCGGATGCCGGGGTCGTCGAGCGCGCGGGTCGCCCATAAGCCGGCGAATCCGCCGCCAACCACAACCAGATGCAGCGGAGCTTGGGAGGGGAGAGAGGTCATCGTAAGGTCCGATGGAGTGCGACGCGGGCGTATCAGGATGCCGCATCGGCAATGAACATGCCGCGTGAGCGTGGCCCGCCTGCGGCATCATGTCGCATCTCCAGCTTCCGGCCACCCCCATGTCGTCGCTCCCGCCGCCGTTGCCGCCGTTGTCGTCTGTGCCGCCCGCTGCACCGTCGCGGGCAGCGGGCGTCAAGAAGCCGCTCAGCAGTGTGGCGATCGGGCTGATTGGCGTGGCGACGTGTGTAGTGCTGTTCGGGACGCTGGTGCTCGGCGCGCTCATCTGGCTGATGTCGATCGGTTGGTCGCTGTTTGCCGATCAGGCGCGCAGTGCGCTGCAGGCCGATGCCGTGGTGCAGGAACATATCGGGCACATCCGCGACATGCAGGTGGATCTGTATCGCACCAGTCTGGCCCCGGGTAGCGACGAGTTCGTGTTCGATGTGGAAGGCGATCGCGGCACCGGGCGCGTGCACGCTACCTGGGTCAGCGACGGGGCAGAACGCGAGATCCTGAGTACGGGCGTGCTCACGCTGCGCGATGGCACCGAGTACACATTGCCGGCCGAGACCGACGTGGAGGAGAGTGAGATGGACACCGACACCGACACCGACACCGACACCGGTACCGACTTCAAGACCGAATCTGCGAAGTCCCTGGAGCAATGAGCATGAGCGACAACCCTGACAAACGCATCGCGCTGCTGATCGATGCGGACAATGCGCCGGCCGGCAAGATCGACGTGGTGCTGGCCGAAGTGGCGCGCTACGGCGTGGCCAACGTGCGCCGCGCCTACGGCAACTGGAAGAGTCCGCACCTGAAAGGCTGGGAGGCGGCGTTGCACGACTACGCGATCCGGCCGATCCAGCAATTTGCCTACAGTTCCGGCAAGAACGCCTCGGACATGGCAATGGTGATCGATGCGATGGACCTGTTGTACGCGCGCAATCTGGATGGATTTGCGATCGTCTCCAGCGATGCCGATTTCACGCCGCTGGTGATGCGCCTGCTGACCGACGGCATGAAGGTCTATGGCTTCGGCGAAAAGAAGACACCGGCGCCGTTCGTCAATGCGTGCTCCAAGTTCACCTATGTCGAGGCGCTCGGCGAGCAAGCTGCAGCCGCCAGCGAGACGGCTGCCGGTCGCAAGGACGCCACCGCATTACGTCGCGATACGCGTCTGGTCCAAATGCTGCGCAATGCGATCGTCAGCGCCTGCGAAGACGATGGCTGGGCGCTGCTGAGTGCAGTCGGCAAGCAGGTGGCCAACCAGGCCTCGTTCGATCCACGCAACTATGGCTATCGCAAACTCAGCGATCTGGTGCGCGCGATCGGCTTGTTCGAGATCAGGCAGGACGAACAGGCGTTGTGGATGCGCGACACGCCCAAGAACGGCCGCGGCAAACCGGCGCAACCGGCGGCTGCCAAGCGCCCGGCACGTGCGCCGGCCAAACCTGCAGCAGGGGGCTGAGCATGACGCAGGACGCAAATGTGCCCACCGCAGCGATGCCCGCCATCACGATCTGGGGGCGGCGCAATTCCAGCAATGTGCGCAAGGCGTTGTGGTGCGCCGAAGAAGCCGGGGTGGCCTACAGCTCGATCGAAGTGGGCGGTGCGTTCGGCGGCAACGACACGCCGGCCTATCGCGCATTGAATCCGAACGGCGTGGTGCCGACCTTGCAGGATGGTGCGCTGGTGCTGTGGGAGTCCAATGCGATCGTGCGCTACCTAGCCGCGCAATATGCGCCGGCCCTGTATCCGCAGGCACCGGCCGAGCGCGCGCTGGGCGACCGCTGGATGGATTGGACCACCTCCACGTTCGCCGGTGTGTTTCGCGACCTGTTCTGGGGCGTTGTGCGCACGCCGGAGGCCGAGCGCGATCACGCACGCATCGCTGCGGCGTTGACCCAGTCGGGCGAGTTGCTCGCACGTGCCGATGCGGCATTGGCGCAGCAGCCGTACCTGTCCGGCGGACGGTTCGCGATGGGCGATATACCGCTGGGCAGCTTCATCTACGCGTGGTTCGAAATGCCGATCGAGCGGCCCGAATTGCCGCATCTGCAGGCGTGGTACGCGCGCTTGCGTGTGCGGCCGGCGTACCAGCGTGGGGTGATGACCGCGCTGACTTGAGTTTCGCGTTTCCGCTCAGGCCAGCATGGTCCATGGCAGGCGCCGCACGTGCTGCCGACCCGACACGTTGCTGCAAGGACATGGGCCTTGTACATCGCGCGACTAAATAGCCCGCGTTTTCTGTAGGAGCGCACTGGTGCGCGAGGGCATTTTCGGTAACGCCACATCGCGCCCAGGTGCGCTCCTACGCAAGCTGGGTACACGGTGATCTAGCTGCTGCTCCGCGTGCGATACGCCCGCACTAATACAGATCGATCGGATCCACATCCAGCGACCAGCGTACGCGCCGCGCCTGCGGCAGCGCATAGATCGCAGGCAGTTGCGCATCCAGCAGACGATGCAGCGCCGAGCGCTGTTGCGCGGACAACAGCAACTGGGTGCGCTGGAAACCGGCGCGGCGTGGCATCGGTGCCGGCATCGGGCCGTAGCACTCCACTGCGGCAAAGGCAGGCGATTGTGCGGTGCTGTCTGCCGTGGTCAGGCCACGCACCGCCATCAGGAATTGGTTGGCCGCGGCCACGTCCTTGGCCTCGGCGCGGAACAGCGCCAGATGCGCGAACGGCGGAAATCCCGCGGCCTCGCGCTGCTGCAGTTCGGCGTCGGCGAAGGCGTGGTAGCCGCCATTGACCAGGGTCTGCAGCAACGGGTGTTCGGGGTGATGGGTCTGCAGCCAGACTTCGCCCGGCCGGTCGGCACGGCCGGCGCGTCCGGCCACCTGGATCAACTGCTGGGCCAGTTTTTCGGCGGCGCGGAAGTCGGCCGAGAACAGGCCTTCGTCGATGCCGACCACCACGACCATGGTTAGCCGCGGCAGGTCGTGGCCCTTGGCCAGGATCTGCGTGCCGACCAGGATGCCGGCCTCGGTGCCGAGCCGGGCGAGCTGGGTTTCCAGTGCGTCGCGGCGCTGGGTAGTGCTGCGGTCGATGCGCACCACCGGGACGTCCGGAAACGCCTCGGTCAGGCGTTCTTCCAGCCGCTCGGTGCCGATGCCCTGCGGCTGCAGCGCCAGGCTGGCGCAGGCCGGGCAGGCCAGCGGTGCGGGTTGGCGCGCGCCGCAATGGTGGCACTGCAGGCGCCGGCCGCCTGCATGCACGGTCATCGGGGTCTGGTGCAGCGGCGTGCTGCAGCGCTGGCAGGCAGCGGTCCAGCCGCAGTCGTGGCACAGCAGCACCGGTGCATAGCCGCGGCGGTTCTTGAACACCAGGACCTGTTCGCCACGCGCCAGGGTGGTGCCGATACCGGCCAGCACCTCGGGCGACAGGCCGTCCTTGAGCGGGCGCTTGCGCACGTCGAGCACGCGCACGCGCGGCGGACGCGCTTCGCCGGCGCGCTGCGACAGGCGCAGATGCTGGTAGCGACCGGCGTAGGCGTTGTGCAGGCTTTCCAGCGATGGCGTGGCGCTGCCCAGGATCACCGGCACATCCAGCGCCTTGCCGCGTACCAGCGCGAAATCGCGCGCGTGATAGCGGATGCCGTCCTGCTGCTTGTAGCTGCCGTCGTGTTCTTCGTCGATCACGATCAGGCCGGCGTTGGGCAGCGGGGTGAACACCGCCGAGCGGGTGCCGACGATCAGCTGTGCCTGGCCGCGCCAGGCCGCCGCCCAAACCCGCGCGCGTTCGCCATCGGACAGACCCGAGTGCAGCGCATGCACCGGCACGCCCAGGCGCGCACGGAAACGCCCCAGGGTCTGCGGCGTCAGCCCGATCTCGGGCACCAGCACCAGCGCCTGCTTGCCGGCGGCCAGGCAATCGGCGAGCGCCTGCAGGTAGACCTCGGTCTTGCCGCTGCCGGTGACGCCGTCGAGCAGATAGGTGGCAAAGCCGCTATGCGCGCGGATCGCGGCGGTGGCGGCCTGTTGTTCGTCGTTGAGCGGCGGGCCGTTGCCGGGGCGTGGCGGAATCGTGTCGGCCGGCACCGCCACGCGCTCGGCGTACTCGCGCTTGGCCAGGCTGCGCGCGGCTTCGCGCCACTGCGGCAGCAGCGGGTCCAGTTGCTCCTCGCCGACCGCACCGGTGCGCAGCAGGGCTGCCAGCAGGGCGGGGCGGCTGCCTGCGCGCAGGCTGGTTGAGCCGGTGCGGCCGGCTTCGGTCAGCTGCCAGGCCCAGGCGTGGGTATCGGCCAGCGGCTCGCCGCGCCGAAGCGGGCCGGGCAGGGCGCTGGCCTGGGCCTCGCCGAGCGGGGCGTGGGTGTAGCGGGCCAGCCAGTGCAGCGAGCGGGCCAGTTCATCGACCAGCAGCGGGGCCTGGTCGCACCACGCCAGTGCCGGGCGCAAGCCGTCGGCCGCGGGCAGTTGCCCGATCTCCACCACAACCCCGACCAGCTCGCGCGGCCCGAACGGCACCCGCACCCGGCAGCCGACCCGCGCCGGATCGGTCGGCGCCGCATCGGCCGGAGGCAGATAGTCGAACAACTGGGGCAGCGGCACCGGCAAGGCGACGCGCAGGGTGGCGACGGTCGAAGACATCCGACCAGTCTACTCACCCTGTCCAGAGGCCGGCGGCCGACCCCGAATCGGCCCAGATCCACGCCGGGGCAGCGGCCGCGTTTCTGTGACGGAAGTGATAAATACGACGTAAACCTATGTGAGGGTTAAGGAAAGGGGTTTATCCACACCGGCTGTGGATAAACCTGTGAATTAGTCTCGTGCTCCACGCTGTGACGATGGATTCACTAGCCTCTGCAACCTCTTGGACATTTTTTAGCCAACATCCATAAATCAATAAATTTCAATCACTTAGGCGTGAAACACGATTGCAACAAAGAAAAAACAACAGTTGACAGACGCCTGCGTATCGGTATGTCTGCCGCTGTGCACAACCCGCATCGGCGGCAGGCGCGGCCGATGTGAAGCCGGAGCGGGGCCGAGCCGATCTGTCAAGCCATCGGCGGGGGGCAATCGCGTCGGTATCATGCCGGCCGATGCTGGAGTTCTCATGACCGTAGTCCCCGACGCCCCTGTGACCCCCGCCGCGCTATCTGCCTTCTTGCGGGGTGTGGAACGCCGGGGACTGGTGCTCGCGCAATTGCAGTGCGGCGATGTGGCCGCCGCCGAGCGCGCCCTCGCAGCGGCCTTGCGCGCCTTCAGCAGCCAGGCGGCAGGTCGGCCGATGGCAGGCTGGCCGATGCGCTTCTGGAGCCTGCTGGCCACCGCGCCACCGCTGCGGCGCGAGCCGATGCCGGGCACGTGGCTGCCCCCGTTCACCGCCTTGGGCCGGATGCAGACTGCCGACCGCCTGGCGCTGCTGCTGCGGATCGTGGCCGGGCTGGAAGAAGGCGTGGCCAGCGAGGTGCAAGGCGTCGAAACGGCCGACTACCGGCAGTTGCTGGCGCGTGCCTGCCCGCGCGACGCCGCAGGCAATCCGGATGCCCAGGCCTGGCGGGCCCTGGCCGAGGCGGCGCAAGTGGAACTGCGCGACCTGAGCCCGGCCCAGTTGGCCCGGCTGGGCCAGCTCCGCGATTCGGCCCTGGCCGGACTGCCGTTGCAGGCTGCCGCGCCGGCCGAGCCGGCACCGGCGCCGCGTCGTCCAGCCGCCGCGCGCGCGCGGGCCCGGCGGCAATGGCAGTGGCCCCAGCTGGAGCGCCGCCACGCCGGCGTGGCACTGGGCGTGCTGGCGGTGGCACTGCTGCTGGCAGTACTGGGCTGGTGGTGGACCCACCGCCGGCCCGCGCTTCCTCCCGAGCCCGTTTCGCAGGCGCCTGCCGGCGTGCTGCACGTGACCGACGCGGCACCGGTACTGGTGGAAGAACTCCCGGCGGCCGACCTGCCGGATGCCGTGGCCGCCCCGGGCCTGGATCCACGCGACCAGGCGATGCTGGCCGACCCGGATCTGGAGCTGGCCCGCGCTGCGGACGTCTATGCCTGGTATGCCGCCGGCCACCCGGTGCCGGTTGATGAATCCGGTGCGCATGCCACCGCGGCCGAGCAGCCTTCCGCCCCTCTGGAGACGGTCGATGATGAAACCAACTAAATGGTGCGGCCTGCTGCTTTGCGCGATTGCCGCCGTCGCCGGCGCGCAGCGCTTGCCGACGCCGCTGGAAGAATCCGCCGCTGCGCCGGCCGCGTCCACGTCCGCTGCCGCAGCGCCGGGTACATCGCCCAGCGCCGCGCAGCAGGTCGCGCGCTGGGCGGCGATGACGCCTGCGCAGCAAGCCGAGCTGCGCGCCCGCTACGCTGCCTGGAAGGGTCTGACTGCTACCGACCGGGTGGTGTTGCGCCAGGCACGCGAGCGGCTGCAAGCCTTGCCCGAGGATCAGCAACGCGCGTTGCGCACCCAGTTCGGCGCGATGGATCGCCTGCATCGCGATGGCTGGCGCCTGGGATCGCAGGTAGGGGCGTTCTATGCCCAGTTGCAGCCGTTGATCGGCTACGTGCCGCCTGCCCAGCGCGAGGCCATGCTGGCCGCGCTGCGCAGCATGGACGCCGGTCAGCTGGAGCAACTGGCAGTGCTGGCGCAGCGCACCCCGCCCCAGGAACGCGACGGCTTGCGCGCGGCCTTCCTGGCCGAAGCGCCGGCCACGCGCAGCACCTGGTTGAAGCGCCAACTGGCGCGTTGATCGCTCGCGCCGCCGGTTCGGCGCCGTCAGCGCGCGCAATGCTTTTTAGCGTTGCGCCGGTCACATCGGTTCAAGCGGGAGCCTGTTTGCGCACTGCCGCTCCAAAATGCCCCACCTCCAATCCCGGCATCGCTGCCTCGCGCTGCTATGCGGGCGTTTTCGCACAACCGTCTGCGCAGATTCGTCGCGTCAAAGACGCGCCAGACTCGCCACCATCAATAGCGCCGCGGCCACCGTCACCAACACCAGATACACTCCGCTCAGGCCGAGGTACTTGAGCACGGTGACCGGCCAGGACTGCGCGTACACGCGCCGCTGCATCCAGAGCAGGTACACCGGCATCCAGGCCGTCAGCCCGAACTGCGCAAGTCCGATACTCCAGGTGATCGGGCTGGCGACGTGCGCCAGCGCATCGCTGAGCAGCGACAACAGCAGCTGCGTCAGCAGGTTCAGGCACAGGAAGGCGTGGCTGTACAGCGCCACCACCAGATGCTCCAGATACACCTGCCCGCTGCGCACGTAGAACACCCGCAACAGCAGCGCAAACAATGGCACCAGCACCAGCAGTGCAGACGGTACCGCTGCGAAGAACGCGTTGTAGAGCAGCTGCGGATCGCTGCGCAGCCGCGGCAGGTTGTCGCGGATATGGCGAAGCTGGGTATTGATCCAGCGGTTGGCGAACTGCGGTAGCGCCGCATAGTGCAGTGGGTTGCTCACCGGGTCCCACGGCTTGCCCGTCACCGAAAAGAACGTGCTGTCGCTGTTTGCCTCTGCGATGGGCACGGCGCTGGTCGGACGCGCGTCGGCCTGCAACTGCGTCAGACGGCGTTGCGCTTGCGCGTTGGCACGCGCGATGCCGGCGTCCACGCTGTCGCGTGCGATGCCGGTCGGCACCGCCGCGCGTGTCTGCGTCAGCGTGTCGACCAATTGCCTGCGTACCGCTTCTACCTGCGCCGGCGTGCGTGCGTGTGCGAAATCCTTGGGAACCGCGGTCTGGCTGGTGCCGGGCGCCGGTGCGATATCGCTGTCTGCGTCGGACGCATGCACGGCGATGCGCGCAATGAAGAACGTCAACAGGCTCAGTACCAGAAACAGCCGCATCGGCGCCACGTAGCGCACGCGTTGGCCGCCCAGGAAGCGCTGCGCCACGCGTCCGGGCACCAGCAGGTCGCGCAGGGTGCGGAAAATGCGCCCATCCAGATGCCAGAACGATTCGAAGACTTCTTCCACTGCATGGGCGACGCTGCGCACCGGGTTGTGCGCGCTTTGCCCGCAGGCGTGGCAGTACGCCCCATGCAAGGCAGTCGCACAATTTTCGCAGGCCGTGGGATGGTGCGCGGTCGAATGCGGTGACATGAGCCAGGTCCGGTTGGCGAGTCGGGGAAGGCGCGTTGCCGTCGACCTGATCCCGAAAGACCGGCGTTTGGCGCACGCGTGCAACGGTATCCCGCGCCGGCCCGGTTGCAGCAGCCTTCGCGTTTTTGCCCGCGCGCGCAGTCGCGCAGCGGGCTCTACCCAGCTGCGCGGCAAGGCCGCAGTCGGAAAGTAGGCGTAAGATAGCCGGCCCGCGCGACCCGGTGCCAGCGCCTCCCGGCACGGCCGTAGTCCGCGCAGCGATCGGTTGTCATGTCTGTTTCTTCTGCACCCCCGTCCGCGACGCCAGGCTTCGCCTCGGAAGTGCGCACCACCGGCCTGCTTGCATTGCCGCTGGTGCTCGGCCACGTTTCCACCGGCCTGATCGGTTTTGTCGACAACGTCATCGCCGGCCACCACGGCACCGCCACGCTGGCTGCAGTCACCATCGGCACTTCGCTGCTGTGGCTGCCGATGCTGGTGCCGATCGGCACCTTGATTTCGTTGACCGCCTCGGTCTCGCAATTGCTCGGCGCCGGCCGCGAGCGCGAGATCGGGCCGCTGTTCCGACAGGCGCTGTGGCTGTCGCTGGGGCTGAGTGCGCTGATGTTCGTGTTCCTGAGCGTGGTGCCGCCGTTGCTGCCCACCTTCGGGATTGCGCCGGACATCGTGCCCGGTGCCACCGCGTTCCTGCACGCGGTCCGCTGGGGCGTGCCGGCGCTGACGTTCTACTTCTGCATGCGCTACCTCAGCGAGGGCATGCACTGGACGCTGCCGACCATGCTGCTGGGCTTTGGCGGCTTGCTGGTCCTGGCACCGGTGGGCTATGCGCTGACTTATGGCAAGTTCGGCTTCGCCGAGCACGGTGCCGAAGGGCTTGGCATGGCCTCGGCCATCACCATGTGGGTGCAGGCGAGCGTGTTCGCGCTGTATTTGTGGCGCGCGCGACGTTTTGCGCATCTGCAATTGTTCGCCCACCTGGAAGGGCCGCGCTGGCGCGCCATCGGCGAGTTGCTACGCACCGGCTTGCCGATCGGCATTACGGTTTTGATGGAAGGCGGGTTGTTCATCGTCACCGCGCTGTTGATCGGCCGGCTGGGCTCCACCGAAGCGGCCGCGCACCAGATTGCGATCAACGTCGCGCAGCTGTGTTTCATGATCCCGATGGGCGTGGCCGAGGCCACCACCGTGCGCGTGGGCCACGCAGTGGGCCGCGGCGACCCGCAGGCGATGCGGCGCGCAGCCTGGGCCGGCTATGCCATCGTGCTGGGCACGCAAGCGCTATCGGCCAGCGCGCTGCTGCTGGGCCACGATGCCATCGTCGGCGTCTATACCGACGACGTGGCCGTGGCCGCGCTGGCCTCGGTGTTGCTGCTGTTTGCCGCCACGTTCCAGTTTCCCGACGGCATCCAGGTGCTGTCGGCCGGCGCGCTGCGCGGGCTCAAGGACACCCGCGTGCCAATGTTCCTGGCGATGTTTTCGTACTGGGGCGTGGGCATGCCGATCGGCGCCGGGCTCGGCCTGGGGCTGGGCTGGGGACCAAAGGGCATGTGGGTGGGCCTGATCTTGGGCCTGACGGTGGCGTCGATCCTGATGGGGCTGCGCTTTCGCCAGACCAGCCGGCGGCTGACCGCCACCGTGACACCCTGACTTCCAGCGCATCCCGCGCGCGCTGCGCAGCCGGTATGCTGGGCGCCATCGATCTGTATGCAGCGTCTTTCGACGGAGCTTTCCATGAACCACCCCGTGCGTCGCAATCCCATCGCCAGCTTCTTCGTCGGCCTGTGGGATGTGATGAATTTCACCCGGCGCCTGATTTTCAACCTGGTGTTCTTCGGTTTCCTGTTTTTGCTGCTGCTGGTGTTCGTGGTGGCGCTCGCGCGTGGTGATGGCACCAAGCCGCTGGCCGAGCGCACTACCCTGGTGATCAACCCGGAAGGCACGCTGGTCGAACAATTCAGTGCCGACCCGGTCAGCCGGTCGCTGGCCAAGGCGGTCGGCGACAAGAGTGCCGAAGAAGTGCAACTGCGCGACTTGGTGCGCGTGATCGAAGCGGCCGGCAAGGACCGCAAGATCGAGCGCGTGCTGTTGAACCTGGACAAGTTGCAACCGTCCGGATTCGCTTCCCAGCGCGAAGTGGCCGCCGCATTGCAGAAGTTGCGCGCCTCCGGCAAGCAGATCGTGGCCTTCAGCGAGAGCATGAGCCAGGGCCAGTACCTGCTCGCCGCACAGGCCAACGAGGTGTATCTGGATCCGATGGGCAGCGTGTTGCTGGAAGGTCTTGGCCGCTATCGCCAGTACTTCCGCGAAGGCCTGCAGGACAAGCTCGGCGTGGACGTGCATCTGTTCCGCGTTGGCGAGTACAAGTCTGCAGCCGAGCCGTACATCCTGGACGCGGCCTCGGCCGATGCCAAGGAAGCGGATCTGTTCTGGATGAACGATGTGTGGCGGCGCTACCTGGCCGACGTGGGCACCGCACGCAAGCTGAGCCCGGCGCAGCTGGCTGCCGGTATCGACACGCTGCCCGAAGGCGTGGCCGCCGCCGGTGGCGACCTGGCCAAGTTCGCGCTGCAACAGAAGCTGGTGGACGGGCTCAAGACGCGCGAGGAAGTCGATGCGCTGCTGGTCCAGCGCGGCGTCGCCGACAGCGATGCCGACAGCGGTTTCCGCAATATCGGGTTCAACGATTATCTGAGCCAGCTGCAGGCGCAGCGTTCGCCCATGGACAGTCGCCCGCAGGTGGCGGTGGTCGTGGCGGCGGGCGAGATCAGCGGTGGCGAACAGCCGGCCGGGCGCATCGGTGGCGAGTCCACGGCGGCGCTGCTGCGCCAGGCGCGCGACGACGATGACGTGAAGGCGGTGGTGCTGCGCGTGGATTCGCCCGGTGGCGAAGTCTTCGCCTCCGAGCAGATCCGCCGCGAAGTGGTTGCGCTCAAGCAGGCCGGCAAGCCGGTGGTGGTGTCGATGGGCGATCTTGCCGCTTCCGGCGGTTACTGGATCAGCATGAACGCCGATCGCATCTACGCCGACCCGTCGACCATCAGCGGCTCCATCGGCATCTTCGGCATGGTGCCGAATCTGACCCGTGCGCTGGACAAGATCGGCGTGCACACCGACGGCGTGGCCACCACGCGGTTCGCCGGTGCGTTCGACATCACCCGTCCGCTGGATCCGGCTGCCGGCCAGGTCATCCAGGCGGTGATCAACAAGGGCTACGCCGACTTCACCGGCAAGGTGGCGCAGGCGCGTCACCAGTCGGTGGACGCGATCGACAAGGTTGCGCGTGGCCGTGTGTGGAGCGGTGCGCAGGCCAAGGAGCGTGGATTGGTGGATGCGTTCGGCGGCATGCAGGAAGCGGTGGCCGATGCGGCCGACCGCGCCAAGCTGAGCCGCGGCAAGTTCCGCGTGCGCTATGTGGAAAAGCCGGCCACGCCGTTCTCGCAGTTCATGAGCGGGTTTGCCGGCAGCCGCATGGGTGCCTGGATGCTGAGCGACTCGGGCATGGCGCGCGCGCTGCTGGCCCGCTCGTTGCCGGAAGTGGACAGCCAACTGCGCTTTGTCGAAAGCGCCGTGCACGACAGCAAGGCAGGCGGCACGCCGGTCAAGTCGCTGGCCTATTGCTTCTGCGGGTTCTGACGCGTTGCGCTCAGTGAGCGAGTGATGCATCGACAACGCCGGCCATGTGCCGGCGTTGTTGTTTCTAAAGTCGGGAGATGCGGCGTTTTGAACGCACAAACGAACGAAGTAGATGGCAGGACGCATGATTCAATCGTCTAGCGTTCAAGCTATCAGCCATCAGCCATCAGCAACTAGCTATGACGCATATTGCGGTGAACGCCTTTGCAGGTTCGGCCGCCGTTCGCACAGGTATTTGCACATTGGTGCGCGGTCCACGTGCGCTTCTGCACGCACGTGCTGCTTGGTGCACCAAGTCGTCCTGTGGTGGCAGCCGGCTAAATACAAACGCAGACGCTTGAGGACGCGACGCCAGTAGATCGCCGAGGTTCCGCTACTGCGTGGCGGCATCGATCGCCTTGCGCTGATCGTCGGCCGCCTGGTCGGTTGCGGCCTGCACCGCGTGCGCCTTGTTCAACGGTTGCTGGATGTGGTCGCGCAAGACGGTGGCCTGCGGGTCGGGCTTCTGATCGGTGGGCGCGGGCTGCGGCCGCTGACAGGCGCCAAGCGACAACGCCAGACCAACCGCAAGCATCCAATGCATCTTCATCGTCGTGACCTCACCTGGGGTGGCGTTATCCTAGAACGTGTTATGTACTTTGGGGTGAGTGCTTTCCGGAGGGTTGGCCGTCAGCGGCACGGCGCGGGCGCCGCGCGGCTTGCCTTGGCGCCAGCCAAGCCGGCGCTCCGCGGCACCCGCTCCGCACCGCTGACGGCCAACGCATCTCATCTCAACGTGCATAACATGCTCTAACGCCCGGGCCACGCATGCGCGTCAACTGCGTTGCAGCGGCCGTTTCCTGCGCTTTTGAAGAGGATCACCCACGTGACAACGCACCGTTGGCGGCTGGATGGACAGACCGCCCTCATCACCGGCGCCAGTGCCGGCATCGGCCTGGCCATCGCGCGCGAACTGCTCGGCTTCGGTGCCGACCTGCTGATGGTGGCACGCGATGCCGATGCCCTGGCGCAGGCGCGCGATGAGCTTGCCGACGAGTTTCCCGAGCGCGAGCTGCATGGGCTGGCCGCCGATGTCTCCGACGATGAAGAGCGCCGCGCCATCCTGGATTGGGTGGAAGACCATGCCGATGGCCTGCATCTGCTGATCAACAACGCCGGCGGCAACATTACCCGCGCCGCGATCGATTACACCGAAGACCAGTGGCGTGGCATCTTCGAAACCAACGTGTTTTCCGCATTTGAATTGTCGCGTTATGCGCATCCGTTGCTGACGCAACATGCTGCGTCGGCAATCGTCAACGTCGGCAGCGTCTCGGGCATCACCCATGTACGTAGCGGCGCGCCGTACGGCATGACCAAGGCGGCGTTGCAGCAGATGACGCGCAACCTGGCGGTGGAGTGGGCCGAAGACGGCATCCGCGTCAATGCGGTGGCGCCGTGGTATATCCGCACCCGCCGCACCTCCGGGCCGTTGTCCGATCCGGATTACTACGAGCAGGTGATCGAACGCACCCCGATGCGCCGCATTGGCGAACCGGAAGAAGTGGCCGCTGCAGTGGGTTTTTTGTGCCTGCCAGCCGCCAGTTACATCACCGGCGAATGCATCGCGGTGGACGGCGGCTTCTTGCGCTACGGGTTCTAGCGCAGGCAACAAATACCGCCTGGTTCCGATTGGATGCGCATGGACGCAGAGCCGGCATGTTCATGCACACGCCGGTTCTGCACGCGTCTTCTTTCAGCAAATGGCGATCGCTCGCCCGCCGTCCAGACCCGTTGGCTCAATGACGCGACAGGCGTGTTCAGGGTGTGGCGGCTGGATTGGCGCAACGGCTCTCGTCGAGAACCCGGCGCATCTGCTCATAGCGTTGCTTGCGTTCGGCCGACTGCGCTTCATCGGAGAAGCGCCAGGTGGATTCGGCCTGCTCGGTGCGTTTGCGCCAGGCCTCGCACAGGCTCTGGTCTGGCACCGGCGCGCAGCGGTCGGTGACCACCTCGCAGGCGCTGCCGCCCCCAGTGGCCGGCCCGCCGGCCAGGTTGGTGGTCTGCATCGGCAGGCAGCGCGTGGCCGGTTCGCGGTCTTCGGTGAAGTAACGCCCGTTGTCGTGTGCGGTGCACTCGAACAGCGGCGGCGGTGGCAGGGTCGACGTCGAGGTGACCGTCGGTGCTGGCGGTGCGGCGGGCGTAGCCGGTGCAACGGGCGCCGAGGCAGCCGCCTGCGCGGTAGCCCGTGGTTGCGCCGCTGGCATCGCATGTGGAGGCGATGGGTTGGTCGCGCCGCCTGGCGCGAATGGCACCGCTGCCGGTGCGGTCATCAGCTTCTTCTGTTGTTGCATGCCCTTCGGGCACGGCATGTTCTGCACCGTCAGTGCGCCAGCCGCATCGGTACAGCGATAGATGGCCACTTCCTGCGCGCCGGCCAGCGAACCGAGCGCCATCATGCCGAGCGTCATTGCGCCCAACAGCGGCCAGCGCCTCATGCGCCGCCACAGTCGCGTTGCTGGCGCGCCTCGATACCGCGCTGTTCGCGGCTGAGATCTTCGCGCTCGCTCTGCAGCGCGCTGTTGTAGCGGCGGATCAGCTCCCAACGGCGGTCGGCCAGCCGCGCGCAGACTTCCTGCGCGGGCAGGGCGTGGCATTCGTCGCGGATCTGCACGTTGCCGTAAGGCACGATGACCGTGCCTCCGTATCGGCCACCGTTGTAACCGCCCTGATAGCCGCCTTGGTAGCTATCTACGCCGAAGCTTGCGTTGCCGCGGATGCTTCCTCGTCCGGAGCCGCCCTGCACCGAGATCGCCGGACGCGGGTTCACCGAGATCGGGGGGCGCTGGATACCGCCACCGCCGCCGACCGGGGGGGCAATGGTATTGCCCACATAGGCGGGGCCCCAGGTCGGCACCCAGCGCGGATTGCCTTCCGGGCTGTCGCTCGTGTAGCGGTTGCCGTCTTCGGTGGTGCACTCGTACATTGGCTGTGGCGGTTGTACGGTGACGATACGGACTTCATGCGTGGGCGCTGCGACGACCGGTGCCGGCTCCACGCGGGCCGGACGCGGTGGTGGGTCTTGCGGCCGTTGCAGATCCAGCACCTGCTGGCGACCGCTGCTGCAAGGCGCATCCTGCAGGGCGACGGTGCCGGTGCTGCTCACGCAGCGATAGACCCGCACATTCGGGTCGGGTTTGCTCGCGGCGGTGGCGGCCGACGCAGGCAGCGCCGCGGCGAGCAGCAGAACAGTCAGGACGATGCGCATGGCCGCAGTGTGCGCGTCTGTGCGGCCGTCGCAAAGGGGGAGCGGCTGAACGGTGTGCAGGGTCGGGGCGACGACGCGCCAGATGGCGGCGGCCTGCTGCCGAAGGGGCGGGCAGTCGCCAGGTAGGCCGACAAGGGCGACCGCCCGGAACAGTCGGCATGGGACAGACGAATCGATGGACCGGCCGCGCTCGCCTGATGACTGCGCGGTCGTTTGTCGGCCGCACTCAGTCGCGCAGGATCTGCCCGCTGCGTGCGTCGCGGATCTGGGTCGGCTGCGCCAGGGCGCCGGTCTCGCCATCCACCACGCCGTCGATCGTCGCCAGCAACGCCGGATCCAGGGCGGCGCGGCTGCGCGCTGGCGGCTCGCCGGCCAGGTTGGCGCTGGTTGACACCAGCGGCGCCCCCCAGGCCCCGCACAGGGCCGCCACCACGGGATGCGCGCTGATGCGTACCGCCAGCCCGTCATGCTCGCCGGTGACCCAGCGCGGCGCCCGGTCGGTGATCGGCAGGATCCAGGTGTGCGGGCCGGGCCAGCTGGTCAGCACGTCCTGCCGGCGTGCCGGCTCCAGTGCGTCGATGTCGACCCAGTCGCGCAGTACGTCCACGCTCGACGCCACCACGATCACGCCCTTCTCCACCGGGCGCCGCTTGATCTCCAGCAGCTGCATCACGGCCGCTTGCTGGCGCGGGTCGCATCCCAGTCCCCACACCGCTTCGGTCGGGTAGGCGATCACGCCGCCCTGCGTCAGTGCGGCGACGGCGCGATCCAGGTCGAGTGTGTCGGTCATGCTGCGCCTCTCAGCCCGCGGCCTTGCTCACGGTTTTCTTGACCACGCGCTTGGCGGCCTTCTTGGTGGCCGTCTTCTTGGCTGGCGCCTTCTTGACAGCGGTCTTGCTGGCCGCGGTCTTGGTCGCGGTCTTCTTGACGGCAGGCTTCTTCGGCGCCGAATCCTTGACCGTATTCTTCTTCAGGGTGGCCTTCTTGGCGCCGAAGCCCTTGCGCACCGGCTTGCCGGTGTCGGCCAGCAGCTGCTGCACTTCTTCGAACGTCAACGACGCCGGCTCACGGTCCTTGGGGATCTTGCCATTGAGCTTGCCGTCGCTGATGTAGGGGCCGAAGCGGCCGTTGAGCACCTGGATGTCGCTGCCGTCGAATTCCTTGATCACCCGGTTGCGTGCGATCTCTTCCTTCTCTTCGATCAGGAAGACCGCGCGCGCCAGGTCGATGGTGTAGGGGTCGTCTTCCTTCTTCAGCGAGGCATAGGTGCTGCCGCGCCGCGCGAACGGGCCGAAACGGCCGATGCCCACGCTGACATCCTGGTCCTTGTCCTGGCCCAGCGCGCGCGGCATCTTGAACAGTTCCAGCGCATCTTCGAGGGAGATCGAATAGATGCTCTGGCCCGGACGCAGCGACGCGAAGGTGGGCTTGTCCTCGTCTTCGACCGTGCCGATCTGCACCATCGGGCCGAAGCGACCGATGCGCGCGCTGACTTCCTTGCCGCTGACCGGGTCGGTGCCGAGCACGCGCACGCTGCCGGCATCGGTCTTGTCCAGCGAGTCTTTCTTGTCTTCGACCAATTCCTTGAACGGGCCCCAGAACTTCTCCATCAACGGGATCCACTCGGCTTCGCCGCGCGACACCGCGTCCAGATCGTCTTCCAGATTGGCGGTGAAGTCGTAATCGACGTAGCGGGTGAAATGCCCGGACAGGAACTTGGACACTGCACGGCCCACGTCGGTGGGACGGAAGCTGCGGCCTTCCATCTCGACGTATTTGCGGAACTGCAGGGTCTGGATGATCGAGGCGTAGGTGGAGGGACGGCCGATGCCGTATTCCTCCAGCGCCTTGACCAGCGCCGCTTCGGTGAAACGCGGCGGCGGCTGGGTGAAGTGCTGGTCCGTGACGATGCGGTCCAGCGGGACGTTGTCGCCGGCCTTCATCAGCGGCAGCTTGCGGCCTTCGTCCTCGTCCTCGCTGCTCTTGGTGTCCTTGCCTTCTTCGTACACGGCCAGGAAGCCCGGGACCACCACGGTGGTGCCGCTGGCGCGGAACACGTGCTCGCTGCCGGCCGACAGATCCACGCTGACGGTATTGAGCGTGGCCGGAATCATCTGGCAGGCCACTGCGCGGCGCCAGATCAGCTCGTACAGGCGGCGCTCGTCCTCGGACAGGAAACGCGCCACCTGCGCAGGGGTGCGCAGCGCGGAGGTCGGGCGCACCGCTTCGTGGGCTTCCTGCGCGTTCTTGGATTTGGTGGTGTAGGCGTTGGGCTGGTCGGGGAGCGAAGCGGTGCCGAAGTCGCGCGCGATCACATCGCGGATTTCCGCCAGGGCGTCCTGCGACAGGTTCACCGAGTCGGTACGCATATAGCTGATCAGGCCGACCGAGCCTTCGTCGCCGAGTGCCACGCCTTCGTACAACTTCTGCGCCACCTGCATGGTCTTGCGGGTCGTGAAGCCGAGCTTGCGCGAGGCTTCCTGCTGCAGCGTGGAGGTCGTGAACGGCGGGGCAGGGCGGCGCTTGCGCTCCTTGCTGGCCACGTCGGTGACATCCAGCACGCCTTGTGCGGCCTGCTGGATGCGCAGGCGCGCCGCCTCGGCGGTGTCGCCGTCGGTCACGGTGAACTGCTCGAACTTCTGCCCATCCAGCTTGATCAGTCGCGCGTTGAACGCCTGCGAGGGATGCCGGCAATGCGCATCGATGGACCAGTACTCGCGCGGGATGAAGGCTTCGATCTCTTCTTCGCGCTCGACGATCATACGCAGCGCCGGCGATTGCACGCGGCCAGCGGACAGGCCGCGCTGCACCTTGCGCCACAGCACCGGCGACAGATTGAAGCCGACCAGGTAATCGAGTGCGCGGCGCGCCTGCTGCGCATCCACCAAGTCGCCGGCGATCATGCGTGGCTTGGCCATCGCCTCCTTGATCGCACGCGGGGTGATTTCGGTGAACACCACCCGCTGCATCGGCTTGTCCTTGAGCAGGCCGCGCTCCTTCAGGATCTCGGCGATGTGCCAGCTGATCGCCTCGCCCTCGCGGTCCGGGTCGGTCGCCAGAAAGATGTCGTCGGCACCCTTGGCGGCACGCGCGATGGCTTCGACGTGCTTCTCGTTCTTCTCGATGAGGTCGTAACGCATCGCAAAGCCGTTGTCCGGATCGACCGCGCCTTCCTTGGGGACCAGGTCGCGCACGTGCCCATACGAGGCCAGGACGGTGAAGTCCTTGCCGAGGTATTTATTGATCGTCTTGGCCTTGGCGGGCGATTCGACGATGAGCAGGTGCTTGGGCATGGTGGCAACTTCTTGGGGCGGAGCCCGGGGGGCGGGTAGCGTGGCCTAATTGGCCGGTCGAGGGAAGCGGATCGACCGTTTCCCACGCGTTAACGCCCGGGAAGGACTCCCGGGCGTTCAGTTCTCTTATTAGAAAGATCACGGCGGGCGTCGCCGTGTCAAGCGGCCAGCGCCGTGAACTGCTAGCTTTGACTCATTCCGATCGCCGCCAGCATGAAGGCCACGACCACCACCGAGAGCACCAGGATCAGCCCGTAAATGGCCAGAACCACGATGGACACGGTATCCAATCCTCTGGATTGCCGCTCCGGATGCTCGGTGAACGCCCAACGGTCCACGACCAGGGTGTCGCAGACCTTGTCGTGCGGGGCCTGCTTGCGCTCGGTCATGCCGGCCATGAAGGCCGCCACGATCACCCCGATGCCCAGGGTCAGCACGCTGATCAGCATGTAGGCCAGATAGCGCAGCACATTGCGCCAGAATCCGACCCGGCCGCCGTTGCTGTCGGCACGCACCAGCTTGATGCCGCAGGCGAGCTTGCCCAGGCTGGCCTGATGCCGGCTGGACTGCATCCAGGCGAAATACAGCGTCGGGATGGCCAGGCCGATGCCATAGGACATCACCACGATGGCGATGCCGAGCGCGCTGCCGTCGTCCAACGCCGAACCCGAATCGCCGCGCGTGGTGACCAGCGCCACCACGAACACCAGCGGGATCACGATCAGGTACACCGCAAAGGTGGTGATCAGGCTATCGAGAATGCTGGCGGCCACGCGCCGCCAAAGACCGGCGTAGACCACTGGCGCATCCTGCAGCGCCAGGCCTGCTGCGGCGGCAGGGGGGGGCGGGGCATCCCAGGCCCCTGGAGGTGGCGCGGTCGCCGCTGCCGGGGTGTGACCCGGTGTCGGCGTGGTGCTCGAGGTCGTGGTCGGGCTTGGATCTGACGCCAGCGGCGCGGTGGACCATGCCGACGGGTCCGATAACGGGGATTGATCGCGCGGCGGATGTAGTGGGGAGTCGATTGCCGGGTGGTGACCGGCATCGTCAGTCGCGCCGGCATCATTGGTGCTGGCACTCGCACCGGCAATGCCGCCGCCGGCAACTGCCGGCGGCCAGCGCGATGTTTCAGCGGCGTGGTCGTCGATCGGCAAGGTTGCGGAAGCCGAGGCTGTGGCCGGCGGGTTGTCGCCGGGATACGCAGCCGACAGTGGCGCATGGCGTGTCGCATCCGCCGGCATCGGCCCGCTGGCTTCCGGGCCCGCGGCCGGCGCTGCGCCGCCGAAGCCTAGCTCGCCCTCGACCTCGTGCAGTGCCACCCACTGCGCCAGACCTTCGCGCCAGACCAGGCTGGAGCCGTCGACGATGCCCTGCGACAGGCGCGCACGAAGCGTGTCCGTGTCCACCGGCCCCTGGCGCTGCCGCTGTGCGTCGGCGTAGTACCACTGCGTCATGTTGTCCCCTTAGCGTGTCGCGATCGGCATGCAGCAGGCGGTCAGCCGCGGCAATCCGGTGGAAGTTGGGTGTCGTCGATTTCGGAACTGCACCGCCAGCTGCCGGCATCCGCATCCAGCTCCAGCCATACTGCCTTGCCGTCGATTCTGGCCGACTTGGGCGCGTGGAGCACGGCTTCGATGCCGCATTCGCTGCCCTCGAAACGGCCGATGCGCACGCTGCTCAGCCGCTCGCTCGCGTACTGCTCGGGTGGCTTGAACCCCGTGTCGTCATTGGCCGGGCAGCGGCCTTCACTGGCCAGAAATTCGGTGATCTGCGGCTTCAATGCCGCCAACTCGCCAACTCGCCGATCGCCTCGGCGACCTTGGCGCGGCTCAGGTAATCGTTGTAGGCCGGGAATGCGATCGCAGCCAGGATGCCGATGACGCCCACCATCACGAAGACACCGACCACCGCACCTAGCACTGCAACCAGCGGCCAGCCTGAGCGAACGCTGCGCGGCTGCGCTGGCGCGATGGACGGATGGGCTGGCGTGATGTACGCCGCGGCAGGCGGCAACGGCGGTGGAACCGCGCCCGCCCGCACATCAGTGGAAACAGGCGGACCCAGGGTGTCGGCGCACGCCGACAGCGGCACCCAATGGTCCAGGCCTTCGCGCCAGACCAGCGTATCCAGGGCGATCACGCGATCGCGATACAGGCCCAGCAAGGCATCGTCGGCCACCGGGCCATGCCGATGGCGGTGGCCATCGGCGTAATACCAACTGCGCATCCCGTTCCCCTGCACGCACATCCGTGGCGGCTTCAACGCTCAGTGTACGGGTTCAGGCTCGTCCAGGAACATCTGGGTTTCCATCCAGGCGTAGGCCGCTTCCGCCCCGGGCTGGTTGAACAACACCATCAATACCACCCACTTGAGGTCGTCCAGATCCAGTTCGTCCTGATCCAGCGCCATGGCGCGGTCCAGCACCAATTCGCGCTGGTCGGCGTCGAGGATGCGGTGTTGCTCCAGGAACAGCAGAAATCCGCGGCAGTCGACATCGAGTTTGTCCAGCTCCGGCCCGTGATAGATACGCACCGGTCCATCGACATGCGGGCGCGCG
Source organism: Xanthomonas sp. DAR33341 (assembly GCF_003992815.1). Taxonomy (NCBI): domain Bacteria; kingdom Pseudomonadati; phylum Pseudomonadota; class Gammaproteobacteria; order Lysobacterales; family Lysobacteraceae; genus Xanthomonas; species Xanthomonas sp. DAR33341. The sequence goes on from NZ_QEYV01000026.1 coordinate 90,300, forward strand.
ACGCTGGGCCGCTGCTCGGAAAGCGCGTCCAGCCAATCGAAGGCTTTGCTGATTTCTGCGGGACTGAAACCGGCCTGGATCAGGCCATTTTGAAGCGAGTCACGGTCACGGACCAGGTCCGCGTCTTCGCTGAAGTAATGTTCAAACAGGTACAGCAGTACATCGAGAATGCTCTCTTTCATTGCCCTCGGCCTGCGTCGCGCGACGCTGTGGAGGTGAAGAAACTAAGGATTGCGGGTATAGCGACCGTGCTCGGTGACCACGTCTCCCTCCAGTTCCATGATGAGCAGCATGGAGGACAGCGCGGCGGCCGTCAATCCGGTGCGCTGCACCAATGAATCCATAGGGGTTGGGTCGTGGTCCAGCGCTTGCCACAAGCGCTGGTAGTCGGGATCAGAGCGGGCAGGACCGGGGCCAGCGCTGGTCGTAGCCTTCCTGGGCAACTCAATGGGGGCGGCCAGGCGCTCGCGCAAGGCGCTGGCCAATTCGCCAGACAGCTGGCCCAGTCCCTCGATGACCTGTGCGGGCTCCTGCGCCAGCGTGGCGCCCTGCCGGATCAGGTGATGGCAGCCGCGCGCGAGCGGATTGTGCAGCGAGCCGGGTAGGGCGAACACCTCGCGGCCTGCTTCGGCCGCCAGCCGGGCGGTAATCAGTGCACCCGAACGCATCGCCGCTTCGACCACCAGCGTCCCCAGCGCCAGCCCGGCAATGATCCGGTTGCGGGCCGGAAAGTGCGCCGCGACCGGGGCAGTGCCCGGCAGATATTCGCTGACCACCGCGCCGCGTTCGGCGATGCGATCGCGCAAGCCTTGGTGCCGCTCGGGATAGGCGACATCGACACCTGTGCCGACCACCGCCACCGTGATGCCGTCGTGCTGGGCCAGTGCGCCCTCGTGTGCGATCGCATCCACGCCGGCGGCCATGCCGCTGACGATGCTTAACCCGGCGCAGGCCAGGCTCGAGGCGAATGCGCGGGTGTGGTCGCGGCCGCCGGCAGTGGCCGCGCGGCTGCCGACCACCGCCACGCCCGGGTGCCAGAGGGCATCGGGGTCGCCGTCCACGAACAAGGCCATCGGCGGGTTGGCGATATGCCGCAGCAGCGCCGGGTAATCCGGATCGCGCCAGCCGATCAGGTGATGGCCGGGCTGTTCGCACCAGCGCAGCGCGGCCTCCAGCGCATGTGGATCGGGGCTCTGCAGCAGCGCAGCTTGCACCTCATCGCAACCAGCGGCACGCCACGCCCCAGGCCCGGCGGCCAGCATCTCGGACGCTGACCCGTACGAAGTCAACAATTTTCGTCGCGGTGGGCTGCGGCCGCCAGCCAGCAGCAGGATCAGCAGTGCGCGTAGGTCGGGAGCGGTTTGGGCCATACACCCAGGCTAGGCCACAAACGACGACGGCGCCCTCGGGCGCCGTCGCGTTGATGCATCGGATCTTTCGCTTATTGCGCGTCAGGATGCTTGACGAAATAGCCCAGGCCGGTCGGCTTGACGCTTTCCATCACCAGCGCATAGCTGACCTTGTCGAAGGTGCGGAATACCATGGCATGCGAGGCGTACTCGTCGGGCAGGCCGACGGTGGAGCCGGACGGGCCGCTGAAATCGTCGTCGGTCCGCGAGAAGCGCGAGTGCTTGACGCGGTCGCTGACCGTGCGGCCCTTGCGCCAGATCGAGAACACCGTGCCGTTGTTGATGCCTTCGCGAGCGCCGCCGGAGATGGCGATCACATCGCGCGTGCCGCCAACGGTGAAGGCGTCGGAGATGGCCAGCACGCGCAGCTCGGTCTGCAGCGCCTGTTCCGACGGCGGATGCGGGATGAACTGCAAATCGTACGGCTGCGCTTCGACCGCAACGATGCGATCGCCGGCGCGCACTTCGCGGCCGCTGTCCTGCAACAGCAGGGTGGCCGCCTTGGAGTTGCCGCCTGCCGCGCTGCGGGTGATGGTGCCGACATTGACCTGCGCCATCTCGTAGCCGAGGAACTCGCGGCGCGTGCTCGGCGCGATGAAGTTCTTCCAGATGTTGCCGGAGCCGGCGGTGATGTTGCCGGCCATGTCCAGATCTTCGTTGTGCTTGGGCAGGCTGAACTTCACGGTCGGGCGAACCACCGCAAAGCGCTGACCCGGCTGAGCGTTGTCCAGCCCGACCACGTAGGCGACCTGGCCGGTGGTGGCACGCGTGCGACCGCCTTCCAGACCCACGACGTACGGCAACTGGTCGAAGTCATCGACCACGCGCAGGTTCTTCAGGAACGGCTCGACGTCGGCCAGCGGAATGGCGTTGATCGGCGCTTCCTGGCGCGGGCCGGGCTGGATGGTGCCTTTGCCGACCCGGTCCAGATAGGCCAGGCTGATCACGTCACCCGGATAGATCAGGTGCGGATTCTGAATCTGCGGATTGGCTTGCCAGATTTCCGGCCACAGCCATGGTTTTTGCAGGAAACGCCCAGCGATGTCCCACAAGGTATCGCCCTTGCGGACCACATAGGTGTCTGGATGCTCGCCCACCGCTTGCGCGGCAGCGTAGGTCGCGACGGTCAGCATCGCCGCAGCGACGACCGTACGAAGTCGGTTCAACATAGGTGCCTTCTTGCCTGATTCCCCAACAGGTCTGCGCACTATAGTCTAGAAACCGGGGCGCCACGCAAGCATTGCGCTAGAATGACACCGTCTTGCCGGCGCCGCGCCGGTGTTTCCAGACGGGTAACCCCATGGCTTTGCTCCCAATTCTTGAGTTTCCCGATCCGCGGCTGCGCACCAAGGCCGTGCCGGTCGATGCTGCCGAGGTCACCAGCCAGGCGTTCCAGACGCTGCTGGACGATATGTTCCAGACCATGTACGAGGCGCCCGGCATTGGCCTGGCTGCCAGTCAGGTGGACGTGCACAAGCGATTCATGGTGATCGACATCAGCGACGAGAAAAACCTGCCGCAGGTGTTCGTCAACCCGGAGATCGTGAGCAAACAGGGCGAGCAGCTGTATCAGGAAGGCTGCCTGTCGGTGCCCGGCATCTATGCCGATGTCAGCCGCGCCGATGCGATCACCGTGCGCTATCTCGACCGCCAGGGCCAGCCGCAGGAACTGCATGCCGACGGGCTGCTGGCCGTGTGCATCCAGCACGAGATGGACCACCTGGACGGCAAGCTGTTCGTGGATTATCTCTCGCCGCTCAAGCGCGAAATGGTGCGCAAGAAGCTGGCCAAACAGCGCAAGCATGTGGCTTGAGGGCCGGGATTGGGGATTGGGGATTGGGGATTCGGGATTGGCAGAAGCGGGTTTTTGCTGGCCTTTGAGTCCGCTGGTTTCAAATCGTTGAGCGCTCATCTCGGTGCGAACTCATGGCGATGGCGGTGCATTGCCATGGCGCCACGTCTGCGGGCGGATGGCCGTGAAACTTCGGATGCGGACGTCGTGATGGATGAGCCGCTGCCTGCAGCGGGCATTCAATTCTCGGTTGCCAGGCCTGCCTCTCGACGCGCTCGATCGAGGATGGGCCACGCAGGTGCTGGCACCGGGTTGCCGAATCTTCCAGCGCAGATCCCGTTTCCACCTCTCAGCTCCACGCCATTCTCGCCCCGGCCAGCACACCTGCCGTTGCGACTCCCCAATCCCGAATCCCGAATCCCAGCCCTATGAGAATCATCTTCGCCGGTACGCCGGATTTTGCCGTCCCGTCGCTACGCGCCGCCGCGCAGCGGCATGAGGTGGTGGCGGTGTACACGCAGCCCGATCGCCCCGCCGGACGTGGTCGCGGGTTGACGCCCTCGCCGGTCAAGCTGGAGGCGATCGCGCGCGGCATTCCGGTCTTCCAGCCGCAGACGCTGCGTTCGCCCGAAGCATTGGCGACGTTGCGCGCGCTCGATGCGGACCTGATGGTGGTGGTGGCGTACGGGTTGATCCTGCCAAAGGCAGTGCTGGCCGCGCCGACGCACGGCTGCTGGAACGTGCATGCCTCGTTGCTGCCGCGCTGGCGTGGCGCCGCGCCGATCCAGCGTGCGATCGAGGCCGGCGACACCGAGACCGGGGTGTGTCTGATGCAGATGGAAGCCGGGTTGGACACCGGCCCGGTGCTGCTGTCGCAGCGCATCGAAATTGGCGAGCAGGACACCGGCGGGCAGTTGCACGACCGGCTGGCCGCGCTGGGCGCGCAGGTGCTGTCCGATGGCCTGGGCCTGTTGCGCGCCGGCATCCGTCCGGTGGCCCAGCCGCAGCCGGCCGACGGGGTGACCTATGCGCACAAGCTGGACAAGGCGCAGGCGCGGCTGGATTGGGCACAGCCGGCGCAGGAACTGGCGCGACGCGTGCGGGCGTTCAACCCGTGGCCGGTGGCCGAGGCGATCCTTGCGGGCGAGCGCGTGCGCCTGCATGGCGCGGTGGCGCTTGAACTGGCCCATCAACAGCCGCCGGGCACCCTGCTGGCGGCCAGCAAGCAGGGCATCGATATCGCCTGCGGTGAGGGTGCGCTGCGGGTGCGCGTGCTCCAGCGCGAGGGCGGCAAGGCGATTACCGCCGCCGATTACCTCAACGCGCGACGCGACCTGCCGGCGCTGCGCTGATGTCGGCCGACACCGCAACCGCCGGCGTCGCCTCGCGCCTGGCTGCCGCACGCGTCCTGACGGCGGTGTTCGATCAAGGCCGGTCGTTGAAGGCCGAACTTGCCGCGACCTTGCCCGGCATCGGCGATCCGCGTGATCGCGCGCTGGTGGAGGCGATCTGCTTTGCGGTCATTCGCCGGCGCCCGGCGTATGAGGTCGCGTTGCGGCAATGGCTGGAACGCGCGTTGCCGCCCCGCGATGCCGAACTCAAGGCGCTGCTGATGGTCGGTTTCGCGCAACTCGAGGTGCTGCAACTGCCCGCGCACGCCGCGTTGTCGGCCACCGTGGATGCGTGTCGCGCACTGGGCCGGCCCCGTCAGGCCGGCATGGTCAACGCGATTCTGCGGCGTGCCCAGCGCGAAGGATTTCCCGCGGTGGCCGACGATGCCGGTTGGCCGTCTTGGCTGCGCAAGCAGTTGCGCGCGGACTGGGGCGATCGTGCCGAAGCCATTTTCACCGCAAGTGCGCAGATGGCGCCGATGTGGCTGCGCGTGCAGCGTTCGCGCACCGACCCTGCGACATATGTCGCACGACTGGCCGAACTGGATATCGTCGCGCACACCGATGCTGTATTGCCGGATGCGGTGCGCCTGCACAATGCCGTGCCGGTGAGCCAGTTGCCGGGCTTCGCCGAAGGCGATGTTTCGGTGCAGGACGGCTCCGCGCAGCAGGTGGCCGATACGTTGACCCTGGCGCCGTCGGCACGCGTGCTCGATGCCTGCGCCGCGCCCGGTGGCAAGGCGGCGCATCTGCTGGAGCGCCATCCCGGATTGCAGCTCGTGGCGCTGGATGTGGATGCGCGCCGCCTGGAGCGCGTGCAGCAGACCTTGCAGCGCACGGTCCCCAATGCGCTAGTTGCGTTGCAGGCGGCCGACGCCGCCGATACGGACGCATGGTGGAACGGCCGGCCGTTCGATGCGGTACTGCTGGACGCGCCATGTTCGGCCACCGGCGTGGTGCGTCGTCAACCGGATGTGCTGCTGCACCGGCGCGCCGACGATATCGAGGCGCTGTGCGCGCTGCAGGCGCGGCTACTGGATGCGACCTGGCGCACGCTGCGCCCAGGCGGACAATTGCTGTACACCACCTGCTCGCTGTTGGCGCGCGAGAACCAGGCGCAGGTCGAGGCATTCCTGCAGCGCACTCCCGACGCACGCGCGCAGACTTTGGGTGCGCAGTTCGGGCATGCCGCGGGCGCCGGACGTCAGCGGTTTCCAGGCGAGCAGCACTGCGACGGATTTTTCTACGCGCTTTTGCTAAAAGCCTCCTGATCGCGCGCGAAGTCCAGCGCTCCACCCTCTGCGACCGACTGCCGCCCGACATGTTCAAGAATCGCGCTTCCACCGATGTCTGGTTGCTGGCCATGACCGCCGTGCTGGTGATCGGTGCCGGCCTGGGTTTGCGTGACCCGTGGCCGGCGGACGAGCCGCGCTTTGCGCTGGTGGCCAAGCAGATGGTGTTGAGCGGCGACTGGTTGTTCCCGCATCGCGGCAACGAGCTGTATTCGGACAAGCCACCGATGCTGATGTGGCTGCAGGCGCTGTCCTACACGTTGCTGGGCAACTGGCGCGTGGCGTTCCTGCTGCCGTCGTTGCTGGCCGCGTTGGGCACATTGGCCTGCGTCTACGATCTGGGCCGGCGCATGTGGACCCGGCGCGTCGGTCTCTATGCGGCCTGGATGCTGCTGTTTACGCTGCACTTCACCTTCCAGGCCAAGAAGGCGCAGATCGACCCGCTGGTGGTGTTCTGGATCACCTTGGCCAATTACGGATTGCTGCGCCATCTGCTGATGGGCCCGGCCTGGCGCTGGTGGACGCTGGGCTGGTTCTCCGCCGGCTTGGGCGTGATCACCAAGGGTGTGGGCATCATCGCGCTGCTGATGCTGATCCCGGCCGGGATTGCCGCGGCGCGTGGTTGGGCGGGTGTGCGCGTGCATGTGCGCGACCGGCGCTTCTGGTTGGGGCCGCTGTTCTTCTTCGTGGCGATCCTGTTGTGGTTCGTGCCGATGATGGTGACGGCGCTGACCGCCGGCCAGCCCGAATACCGCGTGTATCTCAACGACATCCTGCTGCGCCAGACCGCCAAGCGCTACGCCAGCTCCTGGGATCACGCGCAGCCGGTCTGGTACCACCTGCAAAGCATGGCCACGATGTGGCTGCCGACCATCCTGCTGCTGCCGTGGGCGATCCCGGCGTGGCGGCGCCGGCTCAAGCGGCGCGACCCGCGCTATCTGCTGCCGCTGGCCTGGTGGCTGCTGGTGCTGGTGTTCTTCACTATTCCCAGCGGCAAGCGCGATGTCTACATCCTGCCGGCCCTGCCGATGTTCTGCCTGGCACTGGCGCCGCTGGTGCCAGGCCTGCTGCGCCGTGCTGGCGTGCAGCGGCTGCTGTTCGGGTTCGGGGTGCTGCTGGCCCTGGTGTTCAGCGCCGGTGGCACGGCGATGCTGATCGGCCATCCGGGCTTCGAGCAGAAGATCATGGACAGCCGCGGGGTCGGCAGCGAAGCCACCGACCCATTGGGCTGGCTGCTGCTGGCGGTCGGTACCTGGGGCGTTGCCAGCCTGCTGCTGACGCGGGTGCGCCGCTCCGCATTCGCGGTGGTCTCGCTGCTTGGTGCATGGTGGGTGGCCTTCGGGCTGGTCTGCTACCCGATCTTCAACGATTCCAGTTCGGCCGGCGCGGTGATGCGCGAGGCCGGGCGCCGCATCGGCCCGGATGCGCAACTCGGGCTCGTGGCATGGAAGGAGCAGAACCTGCTGATGGCCGACCGCCCGGCGCAGACCTTCGGCTTCAAGGTGCCGTGGGAAACCCAATTGCAGCGCGGCGTGGCCTGGCAGGCACAGCAACCCGGCCAGCGCTGGCTGATGGCGCAGGAAACCGCGTTGCTGGCCTGCGTGGATCGCAGTCGCAGCCAGCTGGTGGGCGTGGCCAATCGCCGACGCTGGTGGCTGGTGCCGGGCGATGCGGTGCATGGCGACTGCGTGGCCAGCTCCAGCGAGCGCGCGGTGGAAGCAAAAGAACAGGGCAACCTGGATACCGAATGAGCCAGCGCAACCCACAGGCATGCGCACGTGCCGGGCGCCCTTTGTACGGCGTCAATGCGCCAGATGGCGGCCGTCTAGCAGGGATTCATGCGGCGCATCGTTAGCTTGGCCGGCGTTGCCGCCGCCCGTCCGCTGCGTTACCTCCCTTTCACCGCCGATCTCTAGATGAATTCCTTGCGTACCCAGCCCGCATCGCTTTCGCCGTCTGCTCAGACCACATCGCGGGCAGGTGTGCGCATTGCCGAGCTGGGCGTGTTCGTGTTGACCGCGCTGGTGGTCAGCATGCCGAGCGGGCTGCTGCCGTTCGGCCTGTGCCTGTTGCTTGGTTCGCTGATCGGCTGGCGCAGCCTGCGCGACGGCATTGCTGCGCGCGAATGGTCGTTGCGCGTGGTGGGCTGGCTGACCGTGGCGGTGATTGCGATGTCGCTGCTGTCGATCGCCTTGTTCGAACATGGGCTGCGCGATGTGGGCAACCGCTCGCGCTTCCTGGTACTGCCGTGGGCGGCGCTATGGGCCTATGCATTGCAGCCGCGCCAGCTCTGGCTGTGGCGTGGCGCGCTAGCCGGCGTGTTCGCGGCGATGTTGATTGCGTTGTTGCAGGTGATGAACGGCGCCGACCGCGCGGAAGGCTTCACCAACGCGATCGTGTTTGCCGACATTGCGCTGATGTTGCTGGTGGTGGTGGTGTTCTGTCGCCCGCCCGGCAATGTGCGTTGGCTAGTGGGCGCTGCGGTCGCCACGGTGGCGGTGATCGTGCTCAGTGGCAGCCGCGGGGTCTGGTTGGCATTGCTGGCGACGCTGGGCGTGCTGATCTGGGGCGCGCCGTGGCACAGCACGCGCATGCGCTTGCTCACCTTCATCGGCAGCGCGGTGCTGGCGATGGGTGTGGTGCTCAGCGTGCCGGGGCTGACCGATCAGATGCGCCTGGGCGAATTGCAGAGCGACCTGCAACGTTACGAAGTTGGCGATAGCGATTCGTCGGCCGGTGCCCGCATCGAACGCTTGCACGTGGCCTGGGATACCGTGAAGGCGCATCCGCTGACCGGTGTAGGCGTTGGCCGTTTCGACGATGCGATGCAGGACCTGCCGGCCTGTGCCGCCGATCCGGCATTGGTTCGCTGTCATCTGGGACATGCACACAACGATCTGGCCGAATGGGGCGCAACCCAGGGTGTGCCCGGGCTGTTGCTGCTGCTTGCCGTCTACGGCGTGCCGCTGTGGCTATTCGTGCGCCTGCATCGGCGCAGTGGACAGAAACAGTTCCGCGGCCCGGCCGCAGCGGGGGTGATGATCGTGATCAGTTATGCCTTGTGCGGGCTGACCCAGTCGATGTTCGCGCATCAGGTGGCGGCAAGCTTCTACACGGCCACGCTCGGCGTGCTGGTGGGTCTGTCGGCGCGGCAGGCGCAGCAGACCGAGCTCGCTGCGACAAGCGCTCGCTAGCGGCAGGTGATCAATCAGCCGCATATGTTGCATGCGCAGGCATGCGCGCGTTTTGAGCGACTGCTAAGACAACTGCGCAGATGCCGAATCGGCGCACTTGTTGCTGGAATCGGCATCTCTCCCCTGGATATGCCGACGTCTGCGCACTATTTGCAGCGGCTTGATGACTGCTCGCCAGGCTTTTCAACTGCGCCTACTCGCTGCGCCGCTCCGGCGCGGGCGGCGGATCCTGCACCGGCTGATTGTGCTGCAGCAGCCACAACATGATGGTCTTCTGGCGCACGTAGTTGGCGCGCACATACGCGTAGATCAGCCCATGCCAGCCATCGCGAAAGCCGCCGCGCAACAGATAGCCGCGCCAGAAGCGCCAGGCCGGTGCCAGCACCAGCTTGCTCCAGGTGGCGCGTTTGCCGCGTGCGTGTTCGTGTTCGGCCATCATCTGCGCGTAGCGCTGGGTCTTGGCCAGCTGCTGCATCAGCGAGCGGTACGGGTAATGGATCAGATCGCCCGGCAAGGTCTCCACGGGGCCATCCACGCTGGCCGCTTCGTGGATTTCGCGCTTGCCGCGCCAGTCACCACGGCGACGATCGAACAAGCGCAGTACCCGGTCCGGATACGCGTTGCCGTGGCGCAGGAAGCGGCCGAAGTAATCGGACAGGCGTGCGAAGCGGTAGCCGGCCGCCGTGGCGAACCCGGCATCGCGCGCAGCGATGATCGAGGCGCGCAGGGTATCGCTGACGCGTTCGTCGGCGTCCAGACACAACACCCAGTCGTGGCTGGCCTGTGCCACGCAGAACGCCTTCTGGCTGCGATAGCCATCGAAGGCGCGCTGCAGCAAGCGCGCGCCGTGTGCGCTGGCGATGGCGGCAGTGGCATCGGTCGAGCCGGAGTCCACCACCACGATCTCATCGCAGAACGCCAGCGAGGTCAGACAGTCGCGTAGGCGATCGGCCTCGTTGAACGCGATAATGCAGGCGCTAATGCGAGGCCGTTCGTCGGGTGCGGTCGAAGAGGACATGTGATGGCCGATTACCTGCTGTTCGCAACGGAGCGTTACGCGTTGCCTATTCTGGCGCCATTGGCGCAGGCGTTACAGGCCTGCGGGCACGCGGTGTCGGCCTGGTTCGAAGGTGGCGCGCGCGGGCTGGCGCTGCCGGGCGTGCGCGAGGTCGGCCTGCACGAGGCGTTGGCGCTGCGTCCGCGTGCGGTTTTCAGTGCCGCCAATTGGGTGCCACCGTTTGTGTCCGGCGCGAAAGTGCAGCTGTTTCACGGTTTCAATGTGCAAAAGCGCGAGGACAATCGCGGCCATTTCCGGGTGCGTGGCCTGTTCGATCTGTACTGCACGCAAGGCCCCGCCACCACGGCGCCGTTTCGCGCGCTGGCGCAGCGCGAGGGCCATTTTGCCGTGGTGGAAACAGGCTGGCCCAAGCTCGACCCGGTCTTTCGCGACGATGGCGGCCGTAGCGCGGCCTTGCGTGCGCCGGCCGCCGGCCGCCCGGTGATCCTGTTCGGTTCCACCTTCACCGAGCGGCTGAGCGCAGCGCCCGCACTCTACGACGAGATCGCCGCCGACATCGCGCGCGGCGCGCATTACTGGCTGCTGACCTTGCACCCGAAGTGCGCGCAGGAATTGTTCGACCGCTATCGCGCACTGGCAGGCGCCAACGCTCGCTTCATCGAGCCCGAAGAGGTCATGGCCGCGCAACGTGCGGCCGACGTGCTGGTTTCCGATACCTCATCGATCGTGTCCGAGTTCGTGGTGCAGCACAAACCGGTGGTGACCTTTCGAAACCGTGTGCCGCAGCCGCACATGCTCGACTTCCAGCAGGCAGAGCAATTGCCGCAGCAGCTGGCGCGCGCGCTGGCGCCGGATGCGGCATTGCGTAGCGCGCTTGCCAGTTACGCCGATGCGATTCACCCGTATCGCGACGGGCATTCTTCCGAGCGGGTGATTGCCGCCACCGAAGACTTCATCGCCGGCAAGCTCGGCGGACTGCGCCGCAAACCGCTCGGTGCGGTGTGGCGCGGGTTGCAGATCCGTCGCGAGTTGGGCTACTGGGGGCCGGCGCAGCGCTAAGCGCAGCTCATGCCACGACTGCGCAGCCGTCAGGCGGTCGTGGTCGGTGCTCGGATTCGGCATGTACCACGCGTGGATTGCAGTGCCCCGCGCGGTCCGACGGCTCGCGACGTCTGGTGCCGCGCCGAGCTGCATCAGCCGTGACCACGTCGGTGAGCACTGCAAGGCATCGCCCAAGCTGATCGCCGTCAATGATCGGATCACGAAACCGAGCGGCCCACTCGACCAGCACAACCGCAGATCACCAAAGACGGATCAGCACCATGACTGATCGCCGGCGGTGATCACCAGCGCAGTTTGCGCCGTGCCAACGCGGCACCGAGTTGCGCCTGCAGCGCCTGCGCCTGCGCAAACGGCACAAACCGCAGCCGCAATGCCGGGCCGGTGGCGCTGGCGCCGGCCGTATCCAGCCATAGCGTGGCGGTGCCGGAGAGCCGATCCAGCGGCGAGCGTTGCAGTTGCAGCGCCTGCAGCTTGTCCAGCTCGGCCAGCCGCCACCAGCGCTTCCACCAGCCGCCGCGTACGGCAACGTAACGCGCATCCACCGCGTAGGCCATGCGCTGCACCTGGCGCTGCGCCTTGAACGCGCTCCACGGCAGCCATACCAGCAACCACAAGGCCTTGCTGCCGAACTGCCACGCCAGGCCCGCCGTCAGCGGCAGCAGCATCAGCGCGGCGGGCAGACTCAATCGCCACCAGCAATGCGTGGCGATCGTCCGCCACTGCGTCGGCGGCCAGGCGATGCCGGGCAGCAGGCGTTGCAGCAAGGCGTCGCATTGTTGCGGGTCGGCAATGGGCGCGAGTTCTTTCAATGCGCCGCCGTGGGTGTCGCCAGTGCCGGCCACTGCGGTGTCCACCCGCAACTGGCGACGACCGAACAGGCGATGCAGCAGGCCCTCGTACAACGTCCACGACTGGATCCGCCGCAACGCCACGCTGCTGCGGATCCGCGTCAGCAGCCCGCGCTCCACGGTGAGGCGGCGCTCGGATTCGCTCAGATGGAAGCCGTGGTACTGGGTCACCGCCAGGGCGACCGACAGCGCGCGCATGGCCATCAACAGGGCAAGCGTGGCGAGGGTCACCAGCGTTGCCATGACCGCGACGCCGGGATGGATCTGGCTGACGTAGCGATAGGCCAGCTCGCCGTTATGCTCGACGAAGTTGGACACCGTGCGGCGCGGAATCATCTGGTAGATCACGCCAAAGCCGGCCGCCACCACCACCATGCCGCGATTGGAGATCAGGCCCAGCCGGATGACCTCGGCCATCGGCAGGCGCAGCAAGCTGCCGCTGTCTTCTTCGACTTGCGGCGCCGGCATGCCTGCGTCGCTTGCACGGCGCCGTATCAGATCTTCCAGCGCCAGCGCTTGATCCAGTCGCAGCACACGCATTTCCGCTTCCGGCTTGTGCCCACCGGCCGATTCCAGCCGCACCTCGGCCACGCCGGCCAGACGGTGCAGCAGCGATTGATGCACCACCACGTTATGGATGCGCGCAAACGGGATATCGCGCCGGCTGCGTTCCAGCAGGCCACTGCGAATGGCCACGCTATCGCTGCCGATGCGGTAGCGGTAGGTGAAGTAGCGCAGCACCGAAATCGCCACCAGCACCGCAATCACCACGCCGGTGGCGATCTGGTCGGCAACATCGCGATTGCCGTCGCGGCTGCCGAACAGGATCAGTGCGGCCAGCGGAATCAGGAACTGACGGATCTGCTGCAGCAACACGAACACCCACGACAATGGATGCAGGCGCTGCTCGTCGTTGCCGGGATGTGCAACGGCACTCATAGCGCGTCGTCGTCGTGATCGAGCTGGCGGGCCAGGCGGTCGCGCAGGCGCTCGGCATCGTCCTGATCCAGCCCCGACAGCGCCACCGCGTTGAGCCGGCTGCCGGCGGTGTGTACCACCAGCGTGGTCAGGCCGGTCGCGCGTTCGATCGGCCCGCGGCGCAGGTCCACATGCTGCACGCGCGAAATCGGAACGCGCGTATCGCTTTGCCACAGATGACCGCGCTGTAGCGCCAGGCCATGCTGATCGAGTTTCCATTGCGTCAGCCGGTGCCGTTTGACCGCCAACCAGGCGCCCAGCAGGGCGATGACCGCGGTCACGCCCAGCACCGCTGGCCAGTAACGCCAGGCGTGCAGCCAGACAACCGTGACACTGGCTGCGATCAGGCCCGCACATCCGCCGCCGAGCGTGCCATTGATCGCCGCCACATACGCACCGCGACGCGGCAGCGACTGCCACTGGCTGTGCGTCACGGCTGGGGCTTCTGCCGGAGCGGGCTGGACCAAGACGTCGGGGTGCGGCGGTGGAGCGTCGTGCACGAGGCGGGCCTGCAGAAGCGATGCGCAAGCATAGCCGGCTGCCCAGTGCAGGCGCACCCGGCGCCGGGCGCGTTATTGCGCGGCCAGGATCAACGCATCCACATCCAGCGCGTGGCCGGCGCGTGCGGCCTTGGTGCGCAGGTACTGCTCGTTTTCGGCGGTGATGTCGCCGGTGATCGCGATGCGGTCTTCGACCACGATGCCGGCCGCGCGCAGGCGCTCGGCCTTGGCCGGGTTGTTGGTCAACAACCGGATCCGGCCGATGCCCAGCCCGCGCAGCATCGCCACCGCACTGCCGTAGCGGCGCTCGTCCGGACCAAAGCCCAATTGCGCGTCGGCGTCGATGGTGTCCAGGCCCGCATGCTGATAGCCGTAGGCGCGCATCTTAGCGGCGATGCCGGTGCCGCGACCTTCCTGGTCCAGATACAGCAGGACGCCGCCACCGAGCTCCTTCAACTTTGCCAGGCCGTGCTGCAGCTGGTCGCCGCAATCGCATTTGAGCGAGCCGAACAGGTCGCCGGTGAGGCACGACGAATGCACGCGCACCGGGACGGCAGTGCCCAGGTCCGGCTGGCCGACCACGATCGCCACCTGATCGCGCTGCGCCACACCGCCGCGAAACACCACGAACTCGCTCATGCCCAGGCCGCGCAGCGGCACCGGGGTGCGGGTCACCAGCTCGTAGCCGGCAGCCGCGGAGGTGGCACAGCCGCGGAGCAAATCGTCCAGCGCCAGCGACTGGCAGCCGGCGAACGCGGCATGGTCGTGCACATCGCGCAGCTCCACCGCCAGCAACGCCGGCAGCAGCAGGCCAAGCCGCGCGATCTCCACGCCGCCGGCATCCAGCGCATCGCCGGCCGTCCACTGCGCAGGCACCGGGGTGTCGCGCAGGTAGGCCAACGCGGCGAGCTGGTCGTAGCTGTGATCGATCAAGCCCACGCGCGCACCCTGCGGCGCGCTCAGCCCCAGCACCTGGGCGCGAGTGGGCGTCACAAAGAGATAGTGGCGGCCCCGTGCGGCACGGGCGAACGCCGCATACGACTGTGCCGTGCTGCTATCCAGCGCCAGCACCGCACGCGCCTGCCCATTCGCCGCCGTCAGCAAGACCGGGCGCCCGGCACGCAGTTCGGAAGCGGCGCGCTCACAGCGAATCGCCGCCGGATCGCCGAAGGCCTGTGTGCTGGGGGAGGGGAGGGGGCTGCTCATGCACGACTCCAGATGGGGATTGCCACGGCCGCTTCAAGGCGGACGCCGCCGCGGTCATTGCGTGATCGTCTCTGCCCATTGTCGCGCGCCTGGCAACAGGCAGTCGCCACAACCGGGTAGAACGCTGCATCCAGCCGCTGCCGATTGAGTGGGCAGGCCCGCGCCGCTTGGTTGCCCCGCTGCCCGCGTTGTTCAGGGTCCGGCAATGCTTTCTAATCGGGCGACCTCCATGTTCGTTGGGCCCCATGCACATTGTCGATTGCAGCCAAGCGCGCCATGCCAGCGCCATTCTGGACATCTTCAACGAAGCCATCGCCAATTCCACTGCGCTGTACGACTACCGTCCCCGGCCACCGGAAAGCATGGTCGGCTGGTTCGCCACCAAGCAGACGGGCGGCTTTCCGGTGATCGGCGTGGAGCACGACGACGGCACCCTGATGGGCTTTGCCAG
The DNA here is from genome assembly GCF_003992815.1 of Xanthomonas sp. DAR33341. NCBI lineage: Bacteria > Pseudomonadati > Pseudomonadota > Gammaproteobacteria > Lysobacterales > Lysobacteraceae > Xanthomonas > Xanthomonas sp. DAR33341. The sequence continues at coordinate 105,441 of NZ_QEYV01000026.1, forward strand.
CTACGGCACGTTTCGCGCCTGGCCCGCCTTCAAGTACAGCGTCGAGCATTCGATCTACGTGCATCGCGACCATCGTGGCAAAGGGCTGGGGCGCCTGCTGCTGCAGGCCCTGATCGCAGCGGCGCAAGCGCGTGGCGTGCACGTGCTGGTGGGCGGCATCGATGCCAGCAATCAGGCCAGCATCGCCTTGCACGAACAGTTCGGTTTCACCCATGCCGGCACCGTGCGCGAGGCCGGGTTCAAGTTCGGGCGCTGGCTGGACCTGGCGTTCTATCAACGCATCCTGGACACACCTGCCGATCCGCACGACGACTGAGCGGTTACCAAAGCTACGCACGCGCCAGGCGGGCGCGGCCGATGCCCGGAATCGGCATGTACCACTCTTACACTGCGGTTCTGAGCGCGACGTCCGCACCCACCTTACGACTGCCCGCTACGTGTTGGTAGATGCGCTGAGCAATCAAGTGAGATGTGGCGCTGCATTCAATGCGGATGCCGCTCGGTCGCATACGGATTGGCTTCGCCGCTGCCCGGCGGGCGCAGGGTGTAGCGCTTGTAGGTCCACTGATATTGCGCCGGGTCGCGCCGGGCGATCTGTTCGATGCCGGCGTTGAGCGCGCTGGCCGCACGCACCGGGTCCGCATCGGCCACCGCGGGGTCGGCCGGTTGCACATGCAGCGCGAACTGCAGATCGTCGCCGGCGCGCTCGCACCAGCCGTACAGCACGATCGCCCCGGTCCGCTCGGCCAGCCGGTTGACCAAGGTCATGGTCAAGGCCGGAATGCCGAAGAACGGTGCGAACACGCCGTCGCCGGCCTTGGGCTGCTGGTCGGGCAGGATGCCGACCGCGCCGCCGTCCTTGAGCACCTTGAACAACTGCCGCACCGCCGGGCCTTCGGCGCGTACCTGGCGCACGTTGTCGCCGCCGCGTGCCAGCTGCAGGAAGCCGTCCACCGCCTCGGACTCCGGCGGACGGTAGACAATCGCGATCGGCCCGCGCTCGGACAGCCACTGGTTGAGCAGTTCCCAGTTGCCGAAATGCGGCGCCGCCACGATGACCCCGCGCCCGGAGGCGAGCGCAGCGTCGTAGAGTTCCTGGCCGTTGCGCTGCAGGCGTGCCAGGTTCTCCGCCGGCGGGCGGGTCCAGGTGCGCAGCACTTCCAGCGTCTGCCGCGCGGTCGAGCGCAGGATCTGCGCATGCAAGCGCGCGCGCTGCTCGGCGCTCAGTTCCGGATACGCCAGCTCCAGATTGCGGCGCGCCACGCGTGATTCGCGTGCATTGAGCTTGCGCCAGCTCCAGGCCAGCGTGTCGGCCACGCGCTTGAGCAACGGCCACGGCAAGCGGCCCACGGTGGCGGCGGTTGCGTACAACAGGCGAGCGCGAACATCAGGTTTCATCCGCGCAATTCTAAACAGCGCAGACCGCGAAGGCCCGCGCGTGACAGTGCCGGCGGCGCTGGGCATGCTGCGCGGCACAGTTTGCTGCCCGAGAATGCCCATGCTTGCACTGATCCAGCGCGTCACCCGCGCCAGCGTCACGGTCGATGACCAGATCGTCGGGCAGATCGGTCCCGGGCTGCTGGCGCTGATCGGCGTGGAGCCCGGCGACAGCGATGCGCAGATCCGGCGCCTGGCCGAGCGGCTGCTGAGCTACCGGGTGTTCGGCGACGACGCTGGCAAGATGAACCGCTCACTCGCCGACACCGGCGGCGGCCTGCTGCTGGTCAGCCAGTTCACCCTGGCTGCGGACACCAGTTCCGGTAACCGCCCAGGCTTCGGCACCGCCGCGCCGCCACTGGAGGCTGAACCGGCGTTCAATCGATTGGCGGCGATCTGTCGCGAAAAACATCGCGGCGGGGTGGAAACCGGGCGTTTCGGTGCCCATATGGTTGTCGACCTGGTCAACGATGGCCCGGTGACCTTCCTTCTCAGACCCTAGATACAACACGTCCACCAGCGGTCCCGTCTTGAATCCGGCAGACCGGGCTTCACGCTGGTATAATGCTAGGTTCTCTTTCCAATCTCAAAGCCGGTGGCGCGAGCACTCATGGCCAACGAACGTCCTGCCCAGCAATCCGACATCAAGCTACTGATCAGCAAGGGCCTGGAACAGGGCTATCTGACCTACGCCGAAGTCAATGACCATCTGCCCGACGACCTCGTCGACCCGGAGCAGATCGAAGACATCATCAGCATGATCAACGGCATGGGCATCGATGTCCATGAAGTTGCACCCGATGCCGAAACCCTGTTGCTCAACGATGGCAACACCGGCAACCGCGAGGTCGACGACACCGCAGCCGAAGAAGCTGCCGCCGCGCTGACCGCGCTCGACACCGAAGGTGGCCGCACCACCGACCCGGTGCGCATGTACATGCGCGAAATGGGCACGGTCGAGCTGCTGACCCGCGAAGGCGAAATCGCCATCGCCAAGCGCATCGAAGAAGGCCTGAGCCAGGTCCAGGCCGCGTTGGGCGTGTTCCCGCTGTCGACCGAAATGCTGCTGGCCGACTACGAAGCGCACAAGGAGGGCAAGAAGCGTCTGGCCGAGATCGTGGTCGGCTTCAACGACCTGATCGAAGAAGCCGATGCGGCCGCTGCTGCGCTCGCCGCGGCCGGCCCGGTCGCCGTGTCCGACGATGAAGCAGTCGACGAAGACGACGACGAAGACGGCGATGACGAGGCCGCCGAAGAAGAGGCCGGCCCGACCGGTCCGGACCCGGTGGAAGTGGCCACGCGCATGGAGAACCTGGCCAACGAATACGCCAAGTTCAAGAAGGTCTATGCCAAGAACGGCGCCGAGCACAAGCTGGTGGTCAAGGCGCGCGAAGACATGGCCGCCATCTTCACCACGCTCAAGCTGCCGCTGCCGCTGACCGACGCGCTGGTCACCCAGCTGCGTGGCGTGGTCAATGGCATCAAGGACCACGAGCGCAAGGTGCTGCACCTGGCCACCACCGTGGCCCGCATGCCGCGCAAGGATTTCATCCGCTCCTGGGAAGGCAACCAGACCAACCTGGAATGGGTGGAGGACGCACTCAAGCGCAAGCAGAAGTGGTCCTCGGCGCTGCGCGACGTCAAGGATCAGATCATCTCCGAGCAGCAGGGCTCGATCGAGATGGAGAAGGCCAACTACCTGACCCTGGGCGAGATCAAGGAAATCAGCCGTGCGATGGCCTATGGCGAAGCCAAGGCGCGCAAGGCCAAGAAGGAAATGGTCGAAGCCAACCTGCGTCTGGTGATCTCCATTGCCAAGAAGTACACCAACCGCGGCCTGCAGTTCCTGGACCTGATCCAGGAAGGCAACATCGGCCTGATGAAGGCCGTGGACAAGTTCGAATACCGTCGCGGTTACAAGTTCTCGACGTATGCCACGTGGTGGATCCGTCAGGCCATCACCCGTTCGATCGCCGATCAGGCGCGCACCATCCGTATCCCGGTGCACATGATCGAAACGATCAACAAGTTGAACCGCATTTCCCGTCAGATGCTCCAGCAGTTCGGCCGCGAGGCCACGCCGGAGGAACTGGCCAAGGAAATGGACATGCCCGAGGACAAGATCCGCAAGGTGATGAAAATCGCAAAGGAGCCGATCTCGATGGAAACCCCGATCGGCGACGACGAGGATTCGCATCTGGGCGACTTCATCGAGGACACCAATGTGGAGTCCCCGATCGACAACACCACCAACATCAATCTCTCCGAGACGGTGCGTGACGTGTTGGCCGGCCTCACCCCGCGCGAGGCGAAGGTACTGCGCATGCGCTTCGGTATCGACATGAACACCGATCACACGCTGGAAGAGGTCGGTAAGCAGTTCGACGTCACCCGTGAGCGGATTCGTCAGATAGAGGCCAAAGCATTGCGCAAGCTGCGTCACCCGAGCCGTTCGGAACAGCTGCGCTCGTTCCTGGATATCGACTGAGTCCTCGGTCGAGACCGTGCAGTGATCACACAGCAGCCCCGCTCATGCGGGGCTGTTGCGTTATGGCTCAGGCAGTTGGCTATGCTTGGTACCTGGGCTGCGATCGGTCGCATGCCAGGCGCGGGTCAGCGGTGCAGCCCCGATGTTTCACGCACCGCCGACGAAGCTACACGGCCATGCAACATTAAACAGATGTTTCTGCAAACCTCACGTGGCGTTCTGACAGCGACTTTTAAGTTGGCCGACGAATGGAGACGAGATTGCTTTATGAGCAGGCAAAGCCGCTTTGAAACCACCACGTACCGCGAACACGAGATCCGCGTACGCGCCGAGCAGGCTTCCCCTGATGCCAAGTGGACGCTCTGGGTGGACGTGTATGCGCTCGGCGGCAAGCGCAAGCCGCGTATCGGCTGCAACGGGCTGGCCTATGCGACGTACCAGGAGGCCATTGCGCACGGGTTTCGTGCAGGTCGGCAGTTGATCGATGGGCAGTTTGAGACGGCTGATGCCTGAGGGCGAGGATTGGGGATTGGCGGACTGGGGATTCGGGATTGGTAGGGTTTGCTGGTTGCTTCGAGATATTGCGTTTCCCAACGCCACCCCGCGCGTTATCGCGATCATCGTGCCCGCTGCCACGTCGTGTTGATTGCCAAGCTTGCGCCGAAGGCTCGCCACCGGTCACGCACACATGCGCTGCGACGGGCTGCTAACTAAACCAGCTTCGGCACCACCAAGCTCCACACCGGGCTGCAATCTGCTTGGTTGCACCGCACCGGTCCGTCGAAGGCGTCTGTAAGGCGGCGGGACATAACCCTGAAATCTGATGCGCAAAGCCCAGCCGGTGCTGGGCTTTTTCGTTGTGGACAGCCGATACGTGATCTCGCGGCTATGAGCGCTGGATCGCTTCCGGCAGAGGGCACATGGCAGACACGGCGACGTACAGACAGGTAAACTTTCGCGTCCGCTGCACGGCCCGACATGCTCGCCATCTCGCCGACAGACACACGGGCCTATAGCTCAACGGTTAGAGCAGAGGACTCATAATCCTTTGGTTCCAGGTTCGAATCCTGGTGGGCCCACCATTTTAAGATCCAGTAGCGTCCTAAGAAGGCCGAAAACCCGCATAAAACAAGGGGTTTCGGCCTTTTTTGTGTCTGATCGCGTCCTATGGGGTCTGCTTAAATCCCAAGTTTGATGACGGTAAGTTTGGCGGTAAGCTACCGCCCCCCAAAGTCAGTTACCGCCAAAGTGCCTTTGACCGATACAGCCGTTCGTAAGGCAAAGCCCGCCGCCACAGTGCAGAAGCTTCGCGACGGCGGCGGCCTGTATCTGCTACTGCGCCCTGACGGTGCAAAGTGGTGGCGTTGGGACTACCGCCGCCCGGTGACGAGCAAGCGCAACACGCTATCGCTTGGGACATATCCGGATGTCAGCTTGGCTACGGCACGTGAGCGGCATGCGGCGGCGCGCAAGTTGTTGGCGGAAGGCATCGATCCTGGCGAGCAACGCAAGGCCGAAAAATCAGCAACCTTGGAACGTTCGGCCAACACGTTCGAGGCGGTCGCTGCCGAGCACTTAGCTATGCGAGCCAACAAGTTGTCTGCCGGCTCAGTCGTGCGTGAGCAGCGCCTACTTCAAAACGATCTCGGTCCTTACATCGGTAGCCGTCCAGTGGATGCAATACCGGCTCGCGATCTACTGCAGGCACTGCGGAAGATTGAGGCGCGTGGGGCGGTGGAAACTGCTCATCGCGCGCGAATGCTTGCCGCCCAAGTTTTTCGCTATGCCATTGCTACGGGCCGAGCGGAGCGCAACCCTGCTTCTGATCTGAAGGGCGCTTTGACCCCACCGGAGGGTCGTCATTTCGCCAGCGTGACCGAGCCAGCCTTGGTAGGTAAGCTATTGCGAGCGATCCATGGCTATCGGGGTTCACCAGTGGTGATGGGAGCGCTGCAACTGGCTCCACTCGTATTCGTGCGCCCAGGAGAACTGAGGCGAGCACGCTGGGAGAACATTGATCTTGATTCGAGCGAATGGCGATTCATTGCGAGCAAGACCGCTCAGTCCCACGTGGTTCCATTGTCCTCGCAAGCGGTTGCCATCTTGCGCGACCTACATCCGCTGACGGGGCGCGGTGAGTTCGTTTTCCCTAGCGTGCGTGGGAGAGGGCGCCCGATGAGCGAGAACACCATCAACGCGGCGCTGCGGCGGCTGGGCTACGACTCAGACACGATGACGGGTCATGGCTTCCGAGCAATGGCACGCACAGTCTTGGACGAGGTTCTGGGCTTTCGTCCCGACTACATCGAGCACCAACTTGCGCACGCCGTCCGAGATCCCAACGGACGCGCCTACAACCGCACTGCTCATCTGGTCGAGCGCCGAAAGATGATGCAAGCCTGGGCAGACTATTTGGACAGTCTCAGGGCATCCCTTTAGCCCGCTATCTGCCCACTTCATTCCGGACTTTCTATTTTTCGGGGTAACCGCTGTAACGCGCGTAACGTCTGCGGAATAACCCAATAAATTCAGTTGGTTGAGCGTTCTAATGGCGTTGCGGCGGTCGCGTAACGTCCTGTAACTCGTGTAGCAATCACCTCGCGTTGAGACGATGCCGGACGCGCCCGGACTCCGGATCATGCCGCGCCTAGCGCGACGCAGGTCGGCGAATTCAGCCGAGGTGATTCTCCGGCGATCCCCTTTCCGGGCGTCAAATTCCTTCACCGCTAGGCCGGTGCGGATCTCATCAGGCGCGCGTGCCGCCCTTCGCTGCCAATTCCTTACTGTCGTTCACCGGCTGTATCGCCGCACCTGCACGTTAGCGCCTTGCTCGCATCGTCTACGCGGGCCGGCAACGCCTGTCCGTTGTCCACCTGATTCCGGCCGCGTCCAACAGAGTTTGTAAAAAAAGTTTTTACACAGCTATCCGCGTGAACTCTGACGCGTCGGCTTCTAGTCTCTTGGCAAGCCCAAAACACATGGCAGTCGTTGACCGACAGGTCAAAGCGCCACCTCAAACAATGCTCGCTTCCCGAACAACACCCGCCGCCTCACCAGGCACGCCGGCCACCGCGCCACGTCCCGATGCCGGCCGCAGCGAACGCTTCTTGCGCAAACCCGAAGTGCTCAGCCGCACCGGCATTTCCCGATCCCACCTGTACTGGCTGATGGATCGCGACCGGTTTCCCAAGTCCATCCCGCTCTCTCCCCGCGTCACGGTCTGGCTTGAGTCAGACGTTGATGCCTGGATCGCAGCCCAGATTCCCGCCACCCATCCGCGAGTACAGCCATGACCGACGACATCCACCTGACCATCTCCGGCAAGCGCTTCACGCTGACGCGTGCCGAAGCAGAGTTCCTTGCCGAACACCTGCGCACCGCAATCGCACAGCCGAACCTTGGCCTGCACTTCATCCATCACCGACCTGGCCGGATTGGCGAGATCGTGTTGACGCGCGGCACTCCCACGATCTTGACCGACTGCTGAGGTGCCTATGACCACTCCCGTTCGCGCGTTTCTTCGCTGCCCGCACTGTGATGCTGCTGCCATCGTCCGGTCGAGCGTGTCCCACAACAGGCTGCTCCGTGAATCGATGCTTCAGTGTCGCAACGCACTTTGCGGGCACACCTTCACCGCCTACACCGAAATCGTCCGCACCATCTCCCCAAGCGCGTGCCCAAGCCCCGAAATCTGCCTGCCGATCAGCAGCGCAGCAGAGAAGGCCGCCTTCAAGGCGAAGTTGATCGAAAAGCAGCTGGTCGGGAAGAGTGCGTGATGTTCCGGTTGACAGTGCGCGGCCAGTGCGTGCAGCATTCCCACGTCGCCGCACATCGGCGACCGGGTTTTGCAGCCCGTACCCTGAGGCGCACCAGCGCCCATCGACCGATGCACGGCGCTTTTTTATTGCCCGCTGTGTTGTCGTGGGCGACTGCTTGCCAGCTTTATGGCGGGCGGTGCGCGGAGGCCGCAAGGCCTGCCGGTCCTCAGGCCGGTCTGCAAACCGCGTACCGTCCGTCACCCCGTTTTGCAGCGGAGCGGCGGATTCCAACTCACCTGAGGAATCCAGCCATGTCTCACGACACCCTAGTTGCGCCTACGCGTTTCAGCGTTCGCATTGCCCATCATTTTGGCGAGATCGCCGACACCCTCGATTGGGATCACACCCGTTGGCTGGCGCTCGATGCGTGCTTGCAAGCCACCGGGAAGCAGCCCGACGCACTGACGCTTGCCGAGATCCAGCGCGCCATTGCCGCTGCCGCGCAGGAGGTTGCGCGATGATCGGTTCGCACCTTGATGCCTTGGTCGGTAACGACGATGCGGTGATGCACGACTTGTTCAGTGCGACCCGTCAGCTGCTGCGCATCTATGAGATGCCGATGACCGCGCTGTTCCAGCTGGTCGAGGCGCTTGAGCGTCGCGCCGGTTCCATGGAAGACCTGTCGCTGGGCGAACTCTTGATAATGGTCGGCAGCGTGGAGGTCACCCCATGACGCACGAGACCGTTGGACTGTCGGGCGTGCCGAACATGGGCGACGGCCAAGTGAGCGCCACGGTGCTAGATGCAGTGCTTGATGCCGAGTGCGCGGAGAGCATTTTGCGCCACGCCCGCCGTATTGATCGTTTGCGTTGCAAGGCCGAAAAGCACCTGTCAACCGCACGCGCAGAGCTCGATGAAGCGCTGCAGGGCCATCCGCTTGAAGATCGGCTGCGCACGCGCTTTTTCGCGCCGCTGGAACATGAGTGCACAGAGCTGGCCCGCGTTTTTAAACGCGTGCAGTGCCGCCTGTCGCTGTTCACTCCTGCCCAATCACAGAAGCAGTTCGAGGACTGCATGGCCTTGCAATTGGAGGACATCCAGGCCGAGCGAGCGGCCAGCGATGCAGAGGCACCATGCGCGTGCACTGCGCCGGAGTTGCCCTTCGGCTACTGGATGAGTGAGGACAGCTATAACCGGCTCAGGCGCGCCCGCTGGACGGCGTTGATGTTGAGCGGCATGGGTGATGGCATGGCTGAACGTATGGCGCTGTCGTTCGAGTCGATGGCCGCCAGCACGCTCTACATCCACGAGGATCTGGCTGCGGTCATGAACGACGCCACACATAGCACCGAGTTGGTGGCTGACGATGCGTCGTGCTGACGGTTTCGTGGTTGCCATGCAATCGGCAGGCTTGCTGGTGGCGTCTGTTGTTGCCGACGGTTGTCTCCGGCGCGTACGCGCCGAAGGCGACGGCAGCGGCCAGCGCAGCGGCTGGTATGTCTTGCATGTTGGTCCGCCGCTGGCCGGCGCCTATGGCAACTGGAAGACCGGCGCGAGCGCGCAATGGCGCGACAGCGAGGGTGGCTCGCTATCGGCTGCTGAGTTGGCGGAGATCCGCGAGAAAGCGCGCCGCGCACAGCGACAACAGCAGGCCGAATGTGCACGGCGCCATGCAGCAGCACGCGAGGCGGCATTGGCGCAATGGCGACAGGCGGATGCGGCCAGCGCGACGCATGCCTATCTGGTCGCCAAGGGCGTGGCGTCCCATGGACTACGGCAATCAAATGGGCATCTGCTGGTGCCCATGCGCGACGCCGAAGGGCACCTATGGAGCATGCAGACCATCGCGGCCGATGGAAGCAAGCGCTTCCTCGCAGGCGGTCGAAAGCGTGGCCTGTATTACGCCATCGGGCGAGAGGTCTCGGAGGTGGTGTGCATTGCCGAAGGCTATGCCACCGCTGCCAGCATCTACGAGGCGACTGGCTATCCAACCGCCGTGGCCTTCGACGCCGGCAACCTCGAACCTGTAGCGAGGGAGCTACGCAGCAAGTTCCCAGATGCCTTGATTGTGCTGTGCGCTGACGACGACGCGGCGACTGCGTTGTGTCGCGGCATCAATCCGGGCCTAGCCAATGCCCAACGCGCAGCGCACGCCGTCGGCGGTGTCGTGGCACTGCCGCCGCGCTCACCCGATCACCCCTAAGCGCCTCACCTTTGTGACCCTTCAACCCAAGGCGCAACGCGCCGACGTGGCAATGGAGCCTCGTGCATGAGCAACACCATCAAATCCGTAGACTTCAACGATGCTGCCAAAGCTGTGGGCAAAAAGGCCGTGCGCAGTTCGATCGAGGCGGCCGTGCGCAAGGGCAGTGGGACCAGCAAGGCACGCGCCGATAGCGCTGCCGGAGCTAAGCCGCACTACCGCCTGAGCGATGCCGGCGTGTTCTACGTCGGCGTCAACGAGGACGGCGAGCAGGCTGAGCCGCAATTCATCTGCTCGCCGCTGAAAGTCGAGGCCAAGACCCGCAATAGCCAAAGTGAGGAATGGGGCCGGCTGCTGAGTTGGACCGATGCCGATGGTCATCGCCACCAATGGGCCGCGCCAGCCGAAATGCTGGTGGGCGACCCGCGCGAGTTCGTCCGCCAGCTAGCAGCCGGTGGTGTGGAGATGTCCGCGCACCGCAGCACGATGCAGCGGCTGCTTGCCTACATCATCCAAGAGCGCATCGACGCACGTGCCCGCAACGTGGCCGTGCCGGGCTGGCACGACAGCAGCTATGTGCTGCCTAGTGGTGAGAGCTACGGTGCCGGCGAGGAGTTGCTGGTCTACCAGCACAGCGGCGGCTTGCAGCACCACTACGCGGCGGTGGGCTCGCTGAACGATTGGAAACGTGATGTGGCAGCACGCTGCGCCGGTAATTCGCGGCTGGTGCTGGCGGTGGCGACCATGTTTGCCGGCCCGCTGCTGCGCTTCACTGGCGCGACGGGTGGTGGCTTCCATATCGTCGGGGGCAGCAGCAGCGGCAAGACTACCGCGCTTCGCGTAGCGGCTAGCGTGGTCGGCCCACCTGAGTACGCCCGCGAATGGCGCAGCACCGCCAACGGACTAGAGGGCGTGGCGGTGCTGCACAACGATGCCACGTTGATCCTGGATGAGCTGGCGCAGATCGATCCTAAGCAGGCCGGCGATGCGGCGTATCTGCTCGCCAACGGTAACGGCAAGAGTCGCGCGAACCGCGCAGGTGACGCACGCGCGGCGGCGCGCTGGCGCATCATGATCCTGTCGGCGGGTGAGGTGGGCTTGGCCCAACACATGGCCGAGGCTGGCAAGCAAGCCAGGGCCGGGCAGGCCGTGCGCCTGGCGGACGTGCCGGCCGAGGCCGAGGCCGGCCACGGCGTCTTTGAGCGGCTCCACGACGCCGGCGACGGCGCTGCGCTATCGGCCCTGCTCAAGGACGCGGCGGCGCGCTCCTACGGCTCGGCGTGGCCGCTGTGGATGGAATACCTAACGCGGCTGGACAGCCCCAAGCTCACCGCGCAGCTGCGCGAGGCAACAGACCGCTTCCTGGCAACGCACGTGTCGGACAACGCCTCGGGCGAGGTACGCCGCGTGGCAGAGCGCTTCGCTATCGTCGCCTTTGCCGGCGAGCTAGCCAGTACCTGCCGGCACCAGCTCACTGGCTGGCAGAAGGGCGAAGCAACCAAAGGTGTGGCGACTTGCTTCCAAGCATGGCTGCAGCGGCGTGGTGGCTCGGGCAGCGCTGACACTGACGCTTTGATGTCGCGGATCCGCGCGTTCTTTGAAGCACATGGCGAGAGCCGCCTCGAGCGATTCCGCGCAGCGGACGGTCTTCCCGTGCGGGAGCGCGCCGGCTTCCGGCGCTTCGATGAAGTGGGCGTCACCGAGTACATGGTGCTGCCCGAAGCGTTTCGCCGCGAATTGTGCGCCGGCCATGACGCGCGCCAAGCCGCGCGTGAGCTGATCGCCGCTGGGTGGATCAAGCCGGCAGCCGATGGCAAACCCTCACAGGTCATCCGCGTGCCCGGCATGGGCGCGGTGCGCCTGTACATCTTCGACTCGCGCAAGGTGCATGACGGCTCGCTGTGAGCTGCGTGCAGTGCGTGTCATCACCGCTGGTAGCTACGACGTCTCATCGAGTGTGGTTGCCAACCCTCAAACCAACAGGAATCATTGTATGAATAGCAATCAGGTAGCATCCGGAGACCCAGCCACCAACGCCGGCGAGGCATTGCCAATCCTCAGTAGATTGGAGCAAGCGCGTATGAAGTTTGAGGATGCATCGCAAGCCCTGCGTGATGGATTGAGCAGGAAAAGCGCGATGAAGGAACGTGCCGCAACAATGGCACGCGCTCGCGATGCAGCTGAGGCTGAGGCGACAGCTGCGCGGCAGCAATGGAGCGCTCTATTGCGAGACGCCGATGGCGTACTGACGCGTGACGTTCAGAAGCTGCGCGCAGCCGAACGCTCCGCGTTGACGCTGGTAGAGGAATACGTGTTGATGCAGCAAGAGATCCAATCGTTGCTCGCGGTGGTGGAAATTGAGGTTGCTGAGCTTGCCGAAAAAAGTATCGACCTACACGATGCTGTCGTGAGGCTTGCATCCGGTGAGGCCTTCTCGTTAATGATGGCGCAATCAGGCGACGCAATCGCTACTGCTTTCGTGCTCTTCAGGCGCGCCGAGAATGCGCGGGTGCTGGCTAGGTCGCGGCTCTCTGATGACGAATTGCGCTCAATGTTCTTGCATCAACTGGGTGCCAATCTTGATGCGCACATGCAGGCCGCCGAAGACTCTGCCAAAGGCATCATCGGTGTTCCCGCGCTAGAACTTGGTGGCGTGGACATGGAGCTTGCGAGAAGTCCAGCAAGGCGTTCGCACCTGCGGCAAGAAATGGCGATGTCGAAGATCGCATGATGTGTTGCACCGTCCCTTGCTGACTGAGCAAGGGGCCGTGCAGGCGCTGCTACAGCGTGCGCTGTTGCGGAAGCTGCATATGCTGCTTCTCAATAGGCAGGAGCGAGCGCAGGAAGTCATTCCATTGGATGCTCTCTGCCTGACATCGCGCTTCTATTTTTTCAATTAACCAAGGCGAAAAGGTCATGGCTACGTTGACATAGGACACATAATTTGTCGACTCATCCAAGAACAACTTGAGCATTGCAAGCTCATCACTTGATCTGGCTGCCGTCTGATAGTCGACCACGAACTCCCAGCCGTCGTCGCTATAACCTTCGATGTACGCAATGTGATCACCGTCGTCTGAAGTGAGTGCAGCGATTGTTTCAGGCTCATCACCGGTCGGTCCCTTGTACTCGTACGGCACATCTGGCGCCGCCATGATGCGGGCTTCTGACGCTTCAGCATTTTTGCGTCGTTCCTTGAGCTTCGCTTTTCGTTTTGCGTCGGATTTCTTTGCCATTATTTCTCCAAGCGTTAAGCGTGGTGCAGCCACTCAGATGGCGGGTGATTACCGTCATCGCCGTAGCCTCGCATTCTTTCCAATCAGAAAATCAACCCTGCTATGACATTCTCGGGCCTGTCCTGCTCGGGTCATTCTGGGTCTGGTCGCGTGTTTGCGCTAGCTCCTGCAATCGTGTCTGTTCCTGCGTATCGCGCGTCTGACTCGCAGCCAGGTATTGGTGTTCCGGAGCCGCCGCAAGTGCCTCGCTGGTTGGCATGTGCGCGCGGTTGGCATACGGATCCGGGGACGCGCCCGGTCCAGAGCGCATCACGAACATCGTCACCCCGCCCGGAAGCTTGTCGGTCGGTACGTTCAGTGCGACATCGACCTTGTCGCCGGGCTTGAATCCCGCCTCCACGGCCATTTTGTAGGCGCTCGCAACCATGCGATCGCTGCGCTCATCCCACGGTTTGTTGGCGCTTTCATCAAGCTTGGCGATGGAAGAGCGTAGCTGCTCCACCAATGCAGCATCTTGCGGCTTCGGACCGGCGGCGCTCTGACGATTCACAGATGGCTGCTCGTCTTCACGAGGATCTTGCGATTCAACAGAACGCGCACCCATCTGCATTCCCGGCGCGTTGACCTGTGCTGTGGTCGTGTCCGTGGACGCTGCACGCCCTTGCACGTGGTCGTCATTCAGCGCAGAGGAGCGTCCCGGTGTTGTCTGCGACGACGGCCCGCTGGGCACAGGGGCTTGCGTGGGCGGTGCTGCAGGCTGTTGCGTCTGAGGCGACTGCGCAGGGGGATTGGGCGAGGTGGCATTGGCAGGTATGGCTTGCTGCCGTTCTGCCTGCAGTATCTCTGCTGCCGTCGTGGTCGCCCTGATCTCCATGCGGTCGTCGTTCTGGCCAACCACCGTGGCGATTGAGCCATCTTTCTGCAGCTGCAGGAAGAAGGGCATCTGCTTGCCCGTGTCGCGCGCATGGTCTTGGGCAACTGCTGCCGTTGCCGCATCGATCTGCGCATCGGTGCGTGTAATGCCGGCGCGCGCGTACATCCCGGCCACCTGGCTGTGCAAGTCGCTCTGTGTCGGTGTGGGATTGCTGCGTGCGACCTCCGCCATCGACGCCATGTCTTGAAGACCGGCCTGTTGGCTCTGCCACGTGCGGTTCAATTCCTCGCGCGTGTTGCCGGTAGCTGCATTGGTGCCATAGAGCATGCCGGGCGTGGTCCATTCGCCGCTGGCGTCGCGAGTATAGGAGTTGCCGTCAGAAGCCTGTAAGGGCTGCGGCTGCGTGCGCGCGTTCGTGATGGCCTGGGGCACCGGTTCGCGATTGGCGAACTCATTCCAGCCGAACTGGTTGTAGGCGATCTGGTAGCGGGCCGCTGTTGCTTCCGGCGTGTTGGCGGCGTTCTGCGCAATGATCGTCTGCGACTGCTGCTCCAAGCCACTCGCACGCTCCGCACTGACCGGCGCGTTACGCGTGATTGGTATCTTGCCGTCAATGTTTTCCCTGATTTCAAGCTGCCACCCGCCCGTCTGCGCATCGCGCACATAGTCGCGGCCCGTTTCAAACGGTTCGCGCGGCGGATGCGTTTCGTTCTTGGCATCCAGGCGATACGGATCCTGTGGCTTTGGCGAATTTGCCAGTCCGAGCGAATAGGAGTCGTTAGCCGCTCGATAGTTGAGTTCATCGGCGAGGCGGCCAGCCGCAACCAGGCGTGTTTCCTGGTAGCCACCGCTTGGTAGTGGAGCGCTCACCGTTCGCGTCCAAGTGCCTTGTGGATCCTCTGGGTTGCGGGTCCACTCATTGCCGCTGCGGTCTGGCTGTGTATAGATCCGGTCGACGTCCTGCTTCTCGGCCCAGCGTTCGCCAAGGTAGGCGCCGGCTACTCCGCCGACCAGGCCGGTCGCGAGTGCGCCTGGACCGGTCCAGGCGCCGGTGGCAGCGCCGTAGCCCGCACCAAGCAGGAAGCCACCAGCGATACCGCCAGCATTGCGTCCAACAAAGTGCGTGGCTGCTGACGCGGCCCCGGTGTCGTTGCCTTGCGTATGTAGCTGGACTACGCGGTGGCCGGTTACGGTGAAGTCGTAAGCCATCAGCGCCACGCCGGCGGCACCCGCGACGCGAGCACCAGAAAGCCCGCGCGCTCCAGCCGTTTCTGCGGCAGCAAGCCCTTCGCCGGCCACGATGCTGCCTTCACCTGGGACGCCGGGCATCCGGGGCGCAGTCGGTGGCCGTGCCAGGATCGGTGGCATTTCTTGAGGAAAGGTGAGGCGCAGACGCGCCTCCATCGGTTGTGTGATTGGCAGGCGCCCGGCTTGGTTCGCTTCAGCAACTGCTTCGCCCAGTGATTGCCGGCCGCCCCATCTATCACTGAGGGTGGATGTTCCCGGCTGATCGATCGCGTCCAACGCAAGTTGGACATTGCCTTCAGACCGCGTCACGCCGGCCCAGCGCGCCTCTGCTGCGGCCATCTTCCCCACATCGGCAATCTGCCCAGCATGACTTTGTTGGTAAGCCGCGAGATCGCCATGAAAGGCCCGGATCTTTGCGTTCGCTTGCTGTGGGGTCATGCCCTGCGGTGTGTTACTTACAAGGTCGCCATTGACCAAGCCCACCTTGAGTGTGTCGGTCAGGCCGTTGACTCTAGCCGCGATGCGCTGTGCTGCGGCTTGATCGCCGCGCAGCGTTGCTTGCCCGTCGGGGGACAGTTCCAATCTTTCAAGCCGATTCGCAAGTTCCTCTGAGTACGCCCCAAGCGGTCCACCGGGGTGAGGCGACAAACCCATCCTCGCGGCCAGTGCTTGGTCCGCAGGAAGATTGAGGATGTTGCGTGGACCATGCAGCTCGAACAGGCCACTTCTTGAAAGCGACTGCAGCAAGCGGCTTTCACTGAAAGCCGCTTGCTCAATGACATGGTGCCCTTGGAAAGCCGGTGTATCAGCCATCGGTGCAACTCCCGCTCAGAAATCCGTATCGAGGGTTTGACGCGTCAGAGGTCTGCGGCGTCTCGCAGCGAAGGGCCGCTAAGTTGGGCTGCGCTCAAGGCATCGAACAGAACGCGGTCACAAATGGCCTCGGTTCCTAGGCGTGATTGACGGAAGATGTGGGCGTTACCAACGACTTCGCGCTTAAATACAAGGCTTGCACCGCCGGAGACGCTGTAGAAGTTGAGGTCTTCCCCTGTCTCGTAATCGTGTTCGATCTCGATCTGAACCCGCGATTCACTCTCATCAAGCGCATCAAGCCAACGCGTCACACTGCAGAGGTAGTACTGAGGACCCTGCGTGCCGTCGGCAAGGGTGAAGTCGCAAGCCGCAAAGGCGAAGCCTTCCGAATCGATGGCGTCGAACACCTGCTTCAATGCTTCCGAAACGATCCAGATGCCCGCCAGCTTCTCGAAATCACGCGGCATCTCTTGCTGTCCCGGCACCTGCACTAGGTGTGGCCTCACCGGATACTGGCTTGGATCACCATTGGGTGGATCCATGGTGTTCATGCCAGGGGGCAGAAGCAGCTCTTCGTTGGCAATCTTCAAGCCAGCGCTCTGACCATTGCCCCGAAAGCTTGGGCGGAGGACAAAAAATTCCCCCAGGTGGGAGTCGCTCGCGACGGTGACGGGGATTGCTGCCTCATCGTTCATGGTGATTTCCATCGTGGACGGGTGCGCCGCAGATCGCAGCTGATTCCTTTGGTCTGAGGGATTCTATGGCAATAGGCGGCATGCCTGTAAGGCAGGTGGCTGAGCATGCGCTAGGAAGACCTCCGCTCCTGAAACACCGTTACCCATGTTACGGATTGTTACCAGGCGGCCGGGCGAAGGCTGTGAGCGTAGATCTTTGATATCAAAGGAATTCGGCCTGCCAGTTACCGGCGTTACCTCTGTTACCAGCTAAAACTGCATGTCGGAGATACGGCTCAGGCGACATGAAGGTACCGGCCGGTGGATATGGCCCACGGCACAAGGCAGCAGGGCACCTCACCACAGCTCAGCCCGCCTGGTTGGGCTAGAGCAAGCGTTACCGCAATGGTGATACTGATCCGCCATCCATAGCGTTGGTCAAACTCAGTAAGTAGAGAGGATTTTTCTTGTTGAACGCGCTTGGACGGTGGTTCTTAGGTCTGCCAGGCTGCCGCCAACCTGGCATCCATTTGCTGGCTGGGTCTAGCGTTCCGCACACCTAGCCGGTGCAGGGATTCGCAGGGATATCGTCACCCCTGGAGTGCCACCCATAGCGTTGCTGCGGTTGCGTCTGCGTGCATTGCAGGTGGTGCAGCAAAAGCACCATACGAAGCGTGCAGGCGTGGCGGGGCGACGATTGCGCGCGCCCAGGTGGGCTACTCGGCGGAGGTAGTGAGCAAGCAGACGCATCCGCTAGCGCGGCTATAAGGACTGCCTTGGGTGATTCGTCTCTACTTCCAAGCTGTAGGATGGCTTCTCACAGTCAGTTAGCGGGGGGACACAATGCAGACCATTTCTGCATATCTGTTAGAGAAGAAAGGGCTCAGCAATAACCTTCGTCAGGTCCGCATGAGTTCAGTTAATGCGAGCATTGATAGATGGCTCGTATCAAAGGGCGTGGCAGATGCCTCTCAGAATTCAGGAGCCTTTACTTCTGAAACCCCTGGAGGTGGAGGAACCTACACGCGCGAAATAGTGGAGGTGGACGGGCATTACGCCGAGGAAGTAATCCTGCGCGAGAGAGCTAACGTGGCACAGGAGTTTTTAACTCGTGTATGCCTCGTAGGGACAGCTGATCGAGTAGCGGTCTATGCGTCTGTTTCCGCAAGTAGTGTGGGCACTAAGATCGCACCCAGGCCCACTAGTGCGCGTTGCCCTGCAGTTCTTCGAGACGTCATACGTGAGCATAGGGATTGGGAGATCGACGGGGCTGCGCTTCCCTCGGGACGACCCCAAGCATTCTTGGGTAACGAAGGAGGCGAAGAAGTTTGCCGGATAGTTCTTTCCGGTCAGCGAAGATTCCCGCTGATCCTCATCTCTGAGTTTGAGGAAGAATTCATATGGGATGGGCTTGACAGGAAATTGGCGTCCGACCTTGTAGGACTCGGCTACGTTGCGTCGATAGACGCCGACGCAGGGTGGGAAATCTCTAACCGGCTTGGTAAGCGAGGGGCATGCTTCGATGGAGCTATCCGGATCTATTGGCCGAATATTGGTACATCCCTTGATCAGCTGGTAAGCACGGTGTGGACGCCTGAAAGGATTCTAGATGTTCCCGCAAGCGCGAATGCAGAGGACCGCTTTCGAGAAATGCTGCGGCAGCGGGTTATGGCGGCTTCTGCGCTATCAATCTCTGAGCCTGAGGAAGTAAGCCGAACTTTTAGAGCACAGGCGAGGAAAAAATTAGCGGACTTGCAGGGCAGTGCCGGCAAGATCGAAGAGGTCTATGAAATTGCCAATAGCTTGGCTGATGATCTCGACCAGGCAAAGCGTAAAATAGTTGAACTTGAGATCGCAATCTCTGTTGAAACGACACGCGCCGAAAACGCCGAAGTTCAGCTGCTCTACTCACGTTCCGGCGCTCAGGGAGGAAACTACCCAAGTGAGGACGTTTCGTCCGAAGATTCAGATGAAAGTGGCGCGGATGTCGGTAGCGGGAGAGAGGAGATTGAACCGGGAGCTACAATCTTTTACAAGAAAGTTTCCTCCACGCCAAATTACGACATCATGCAGCGACGCGGTGATTGCGGGCACAATCGCTGGGAGTCTGCTCATGCGGCCGACAAAGCCTGGAAGGGTGTTGAGAGATACGAGGGTCGAGATGGTTGGAAGTCCTTTCTTCACTGCGCCAGGTGTAAGGGCGGCGGGATGTGGAAGGTCTCCTGGTAGCCTGACAACGAACTCCACCTCGAATCAATGGCGGTAACTATGGCGGTAACATGGCTCGCAGAATTGCCTTGGGCCTTTATTCTACGGGAGTATCCGGACCTTATTCGGTAGATGGTGGGCCCACCATAAGCATCCATGCGGCAATCGGGTGTTGTGCGCATCTTGATGATGAGCAGTTGCTGGAAGTGAACCTGCTCCCTTCGGTGACGACCAACGCGTACCGATGCGACAGGTTTGGTCGAGTCATGGATCTACGCTCTCTCCGATCGGGTCAAGACCCACATCGATCGCATGAAAAAGGTGGTCAGCTTCGTTTACGACGAGTTAGGGCGTGCAACGACAACGACCTATCAAGATGGCAACACCATCACCGCAACCTACGATGCAGGAAATCGCCTGCGCAAGTTGGTCGATACTGCAGCGGCAGGTGCGTTGAGTTGGGACTACGACGATTATGACGCAGTCATTGCTGCGTCCACCCCTCAAGGCAATGTCACTTACGTGTACGCCCTTGTAGGGCGTCGCAAGGGAATGTTGGCGGCGGCCAGCCGAGGGGCTAATACACCTACGACACCGCTGATCTCCCGCGACGGATCGCCCAGGGCACGGAAAACGTGCTGTTTGACTATGATGATGTCGATCGTCTGAGTCTGACGACGCTACCCAACGGGGTCGCAGTTGGTCATACCTGTGACAATGCCGACCAGCTGACCGGACTGGCTTGGCAAAAGGCAGGCCAAGCTTCTACTGGCAATATCGGCTATTGCTACAACTCGCTTGGCCAGATTGTCGGCCAGACCGGCGGTTTCAGTAGTCAGGCGCTACCGGCAGCCAGCACAGGTGCAAGTGGCTTCGATGATGCCAACCGGCAGTTGAGCTACAACAGCCAAGCCCTGACCTACGAGGACAAGGTACAGGCATTGCCCTCGACGGCGCGCCCCGCTCCGAAGCGATTGCGCGCAAATATATGTTTCATATACGATCCGTATATCGAATCAAACAGGAGCCACCATGGGCATCGTCAATATCGACGACGACCTGCACGACCAACTGCGCCGTGCGTGCACGGTGAGTAGCCGCTCGATCAATGCGCAGGCCAATTTCTGGATCAAGGTCGGCATGCTGTGCGAAATGCATCCTGATACGACGTTTCAGCAGATCGTGGCCGAACAGTTGCGCGCGGCGGGCGTGCGACCGCAAGCCTTGAAACCGGGCCGGGCGTGATCAAGTCGCCCGACGAGATCGCGCTGATGGCGGTGTCTGGTCAGCTCCTAGCGCAGGTATTCAATGCGCTGGATCGCTTGCCGCTGGAAGGTCGCAGCACGCTGGAACTCAACGAGTTTGTCGAGCGCATGATTGTCGATGAGCTCGACGCACGGCCTGCGAGCAAGGGGCAGTACGGTTTCGAATTCGTACTCAACGCATCCATCGACGATGTGGTGTGCCATGGCGTGCCATCGGCCGATGACGTGTTGCGGAGCGGGCAGATCGTCAACGTGGACATTACGCTGGAAAAGAATGGCTATATCGCCGATTCCAGTACTACGTACCTGGTGGGCGAGGTCGCTTACCCAGCGCGTCGGCTGGTGCAGGCCACGTATCAGGCGATGTGGAAAGGGATTGCAGCGGTGCGCCCGGGCGCGCGCTTGGGCGATATCGGCCATGCCATTGCGCGGCACGCGCACGCGCACGGCTACAGCGTGGTCAAGGAATACTGCGGGCACGGCATCGGCCGTGAGATGCATGAAGACCCGCAGATTCTGCACTACGGCCACGCGGGCACCGGGTTGGCATTGCAGGAAGGCATGGTGTTCACCATCGAGCCGATGATCAACCAGGGCCGTGCGGCGATCCGCTCGCAACCGGATCAGTGGCCGGTGCATACGCGCGATGGCAAATTGTCGGCGCAGTTCGAGCATACCGTGGCGGTGACGCGTACTGGCGTGCGTGTGTTGACCTTGCGGCCCGGCGAAGTGCCTCCAGTGCGGTAATGGTGGCGGTGTTGGTGGCCAATACCGTCGTGCGGCAGGTGTTGGGTTATTCGTTCTCCACCTGGCGGCTGCATCTGCGCGGCGAAAACATCCGCAGTGCGCACGATGTGGGCTGGGTGCGCAATCTGTCGGCTGGCAAGATGATGCCAAGGATGCCAACCACACCGCGCGACATCAGCATGGCCGAATTTCCGGCGGCGGTTCCCGTTGGGTTCCACGCAACGCATGGTGCGGGACGATGCAGACGGACACGATGCCGGCGTGGTGCCGCTGGCCGTGCTGTACGCCGACAATGTGCAGCCGGACGTGCCGGTCGGCGACTATGCCAAGCACCACGATGCGGTGCTGCTGGCCGACGCCGACATCGTGGCGATCATGAAGGTCTTCGATACGACACAGGCCGACGAGTTGGCCGTGATCGACAGCGATCGCAAGGTACTGGGCGTGCTGTCGGAGGGATTCGTACGCAAGCGCTACGCCGGAGAACTGGAAAGCGCGAGCGCGAACTGATGGGCGAACGTGTTGTGAGCGACGACTGAGCCGCCCGCTGTCAGCAATGGCTGCGCACACGCGTGCGCATCGTTGACCGTTGTCTGATGTTCGATGCGGATACACAAGCGCGCCCTCGGGTTGTCCGGGCTGGCCTGAGCGCATTAGTATCGCCACTCGTCAAGAACGATCTCCTTGAACACATGACGCCACCCTGACCTAAGGCCTCACGCGCTCGCAGGTGCTGCGAAGGTCCAGGTGTTTGACGTGCATGTAATGCGCCGTGTGGTTGCCGGCGCACGGAGGAGTTCAATGTCCAGAAGTTTCCCGCTGCGCCAGCAGTGGCTCGGCAACGTGCGTGGCGATGCGCTCGCCGGCATTGGGACATCAGTGCAGTGGCAGCGCTGGATCGGGTGGTGCTCAAACTGCGCGCGCACGGCGCCGAGGTCGAGGTGGCTGGCGTGAATCAGGCCAGCGACACGCTGATCGACAAACTAGGGACCCATCGGCGCGATGGCGCGCGGCTGCAGCTCGGTCACTGAGCTGTGTTGTTCGCGCCCAGCCAGCGCGGCCGTCGGCGAGGCCGATTGGCGTGCATGCGCGTCCAGCAACGCGGACAGGCGACGATGGCAATCGCGAAAGGCCAGTGCGGAGGCCGGCATGTCGCAGGCGTCGAAGGTGCGTGCCTCGGCCTTCCAGGAGGCGAGCAGGTCTTCCAGATCGCTGATCAAGCTCGGCATGGTGTTTCCTCGGTAGGCGTCTTGCTGTCTACGGGGAGAGGCGATGGGCAGATGCAAACCGGCGCGGCGTCATCCGGCCCCAAGCCCGAATGGTTCAGATACTGCGATGGCCGCCGCGTTTTTTGCGTGCGGCACACGTGCGCATCACACCGCCGGGAGGAGGGTGGGCAGGCGGTCTTCTGCCGCGGGAGCTGACCATGAGCAACAACCAGAACGCCAACCGGGGTATCGACGACCCGACGCCACCCAACGGCGTCAAGGCACCGGGCAAGAACGAAGACCTGCTGCAGGACGGGCCTGCGCAGGACAGCGAGATCGACGACGACGACAGCATCGAGGACGAGCTGGATGAGGAAGACGAGGACGAAGAGGACGCCTGAGCTTGGTTCTACGGTGGGCACGCGATTGCTGCGCGACCTGATGGCGCAGGACAGGCATCCGATGCTGTCGACGGCACGAGGTGCCACGGCCGCCGCTGGATTTGCCGCCGGTCCGCGTCTTTCAAGGCCGGCGGCCAGCGACACGGTGGACCCGGCCGGCCGACAATGCGATGCCTGTGGACGTCAGCCGTTACGCCGGCGGCCAGCTTCAACGCAAGACGGCTCGCCACACCTTGCCTGCGGTCCTAAACTCCGGGGCCTTTCGATCGCGTTGCTACCGCCATGGACACTCTGCCGCCGTTACCTTCCATCGCACTGGGCGATTACCGTCATTTCAAAGGCGGCCGCTATGAGGTGCTCGGGGTGGTGCGCAGCAGCGAAACCCTGGAGCCGCTGGTGCTGTATCGGCCACTGGAGAGCGATATCGGGTTGTGGGTGCGCCCGTATGCGATGTTCGTCGAGCAGGTCGAGGTGGACGGTGTTGCCCGCGCTCGCTTCGAACGCGTGGAGTGAGCGCCGCGATGCGGCAACCGCGCGCCTGGTCTTGAGCGCGCGATGACTGCCGCGACCACGCCCCTCAAGACGCCCGACGGCCGTTACCTCATCGTGCGAGCGCGCCTGTGGCGCACCAGCAACCCGCACCTGAGCGAAGAGGTGCGTGCCGCGTTGGTCAGCGCACTCATGGATGCGCGACGCGCGGTCAAGGCCGCCAAGCGCGACGACGACGCACAGCGCCTGCTGGCCGCGCGCCGCGCGGTCGATGCAGCCAAGGTCGCCTTGGGTGAGCGCGGCACGGTGTGGTGGAGCGATGGTGCCAAGGATTTCAACCGGCATCTGGTCAAGAACACCCCGTACGCCGCGTGGTTTGCGGCAAGTGGCGCCGCGCCCTAGCCTGCACGCGTCGACATGCCTGCAGGTCGCGTTTGACAACGACGCCTGTGTCGCTACGACGCAGGCCCTGGGCGTGGGGTCGCATCCCATCGGCATCGTCTCTTTCAACCAGGCAAAAATCCTTTGGCACGCAGCGCGGGCTCGAAACGGCGTACGCCGACATCCACCAACTGATGCAGCACGAACGGGTCTTGCGCCACGACCCGATCCAGTGCCGAGGCATCGGTGCTGTTTGCCAGCACGATGCCGCCAAGACCATCGGCCAATGGGCCGGCCGCGAGGAACAGCCCAGTGTCGATATGCTTCCGCAGCCATTGCTTGTGGGCGTCCAGATGTGCGGCCAATGCCGGCGGGGCGACCCGATAGGTGAGGGTGATGAGATGCAACATGGCTCAGGCCTCCACGCGTGTGTGCACGACACCGCGCGCGACACTGCGCACGACATCGGCGATGGATGCCTGCGCACTGATCAATGCTGCCGCAGCCGGCTCCGGACCGCGCGACTGATTTTCCGCGCGCACAAAGTACACGTCGCGCACGCCTAGAAAGCCGAATGTGGCGGTCAGGTACGCTTCCTGAAAATCCAGTGAAGCCATCGGCCCTTGCGCGTACATGCCCCCGCGCGATGACGCCACGATCAGCTGCTTGCCGCCGGCCAGGCCTTCGGGCCCGTTCGCGGTATAGCGAAACGTGCGGGCGGGCTGGGCGATGCGATCGATCCAGGCCTTGAGTTGGGTCGGCACCGAAAAGTTGTACATCGGCGCGCCGATCACCACGATGTCGCTGGCGAGGAATTCGTCCACCAGTTGCTCGGACAACGCATGTTCGGCCACCGACGCCGCGTCGCTGTCGGGTTGCGGCAGTGGGCGGAAGCCGGCAGCAATCGCGCCGGAAAGGTGCGCGATGGGAGCCGCGGCAAGGTCGCGATAGGTGGCATGGAGATCGCCAATCGCCGCGTGCAGGTCCTGCACCACCTGGGCGGTGAGCCGACGGGAGACCGACGTGTCGGTCAGGATGCTGGAATCGAGATGGAGCAAGCGCATGGTGGGCTCGTGTGCTGTGGTCGGTGGCGGCACTGTACGGAGTGGTCCCGTGCGCAGGTAGGTCGCTGGCGGATGACAAACTGTCCTGCCTGGCAGGACAATGACGGCCTCCTCGCGTGGGGTTTGATTCAGATGGAAGACCTCAACGACTTCGCGCTGCTGGCGGCGGTGGTCGACCACGGCAGCTTCTCGGCGGCCGGTCGCGCGTTGGGGTTTCCCCGCTCCAAGGTCAGCCGGCGGGTGGCAGATCTGGAGCAACGCCTGGGCGTGCGGCTGTTGCAGCGTTCAACCCGTGCGGTCAGCCTCACCGAAGTCGGTGCCGAGTTCTATACGCACTGCAAATCCATCACCCGCTCGGCGCAATGGGCGCTGGATGTGGCCGAGCGCGCCACGCAGCATCCCTCCGGCCGGATCCGGGTGAGCTGCCCGACCGGTGTGGCGCATCTGTTTCTGGCCGAGCTCTTGCCGCGCTTTTTGTTGACGTATCCGGACGTGCAGGTGGATCTGGAGCTGACCAGTCGCCGGGTGGAACCGATTGCCGAAAGCATCGACGTGGCGATACGGGTGCGTTCGAGCCTGGACGATTCGGGCTTGATCCTGCGTTCGTTCGGCGTCAGCCGGCAGGTCTTGGTGGCAAGCCCAGGCTTCGTGCACGCGCATGGGCCGTTCGTCTCTGCCGCGGCATTGCACGAGGTACTGGGAATGGGCCCGCGTGGCGTCAATGGCGAGCCGCCCCGGTGGCGGCTCACCAGCCCGCAAGGCACCAGCGAACTGGTGGACTACCGTTCGCGCTTGTTCACCGAGGACGTCGAGCTGCTGCACCACGCTGCGTTGGCCGGCATGGGCGTGGCGCAGTTGCCGCTGGCCCTGTGCAGGGGCAGCATCGCCCGTGGCGAACTGGTGGTGCTGTTGGGCGACCACACGTTGCCGGTGCATCAACTACACGCCGTGTATCCCTCGCGTCGCGGACTGGCGCCGGGCGTGCGCGCCTTGATCGAGTTCCTGGTCGACGCCCTGCCTGCGGTGCTGGAGAGCGCCGAACACGGCGTGTCGGGCTAGCGCATGCAGGGCCCGCCGCGACACGCTGGGTCCGTGCGCTCACTGCGATGGAGTACCGATGGAGCGCGCGGCACGTGCAATGAACTCGGCCACCTTGGCTGGCTGCGCTACCAGCGAAAGATGGCTGGATGCGATGCTGGTGCTGGTGGCGCCGATCTGTTTGGCGATGGCGCGCTGCACATCCGGACGCAACGCATTGTCGTTGTCGGTGATCAGGTACCACGTCGGTTTGCGATGCCACGCAGCCTGCGTGACCGTATCGTCGAATGCGGCGGCGGTCATCGGTTGCTGGACGGCGGCAAGCTGCCTGACCTTGGCCAGCGGCACATCGGCGGCCATCACATGCTGGTAGGCCGCCGCATCGTCGAGCCAGACCAGGCCATGCGCATCCGGCTGCAGACCTTCCATCGGCGCTTTCAGGCGTGCCAGCAGCGTGCCGACCGACTCGCCGGTATCGGGTACCAGGGCCGACAGATAGACGATGCCTTTGACGTTATCGGCGTTGCCCGACTCGGTCACCACCGCGCCGCCCCAGGAGTGCCCGACCAGCAGTACGTCGCCGCGTTGTCGCTCCAGCACGCGACGGGTCGCAGCGACGTCGTCCGCCAGCGAAGTGAGCGGATTCTGTACCGCGGTGACGCGATAGCCCTGGCGCTGCAACGCGCCGATCACGCCCGACCAGCTGGAGCCATCGGCAAATGCGCCATGCACCAGCACGATGGTGGGCAAGCCCTGCACAGGTGCGGCAGTTGCCGGGCTGGCCGCGAAGATCGACAGGGCACTCAGCAAGGCGAGGCCGGCGTTGGCAGATAAGGACGATGGCATGAGCGTGATCGCAGGAGTGGTAGCGAGAGTGCGATCCAGCATATGTCGGCTATTGGTCATCAAAACAGCGCAGACCTCGCCGACAAATGTGGCAGCGCTGACACATCTGACATATGTCCGGTACCCGCGCCCGCCATCCATTCCACCGGCATGCCGGCTCTGCGATGGGCGCGTCGAGGTGCGCGTAGGCTGCCACACGCGGCATGACGCCATGCACGCATCGCTCGCCACGCCGTGACCCAACCCGGCACAGGCCGGGCTGGGCGTCATGCCGTGGATGCAGGGCGGCTCAGCCCAGGTCGCAATTGCTCGGCTGCGGCCAGGTGGTGGACGGCAGCATGGCTTTGACAGCCGCCGGTGCGCTGATGCCGATGGTGCTGGCGCCGTACAGGTCTTCGAGTTCGTCGATGCTGACGATATAGCTGTCCAGCGAGCCTAGGTTGGCACTATTGGGAATCAGCCAGCTGATGGCGCGCGAGCCGCCGCTCGGGTTGGCGGTGATGACGGTCTTCCAGAAGAAATCCGGTGTGCGGATGCCGTGGCTGCTGAGGAAGTAATCGTTGCTGGTGTCGCTGTAGATCACTCCGCCGTACACCTGCACGCTGGCGATGTCCCGATAGCACTCGGCCACGTTCTCTGCCTGCACCCAGATGCCCTGATTGAAGGTGGCCACCTGCGGCACGATGTTGCTCATGAGGTTGGCGCGGCGGATGTAGGTCGCGTTGTAGTCCATGTGGTTGGACGTCACCAGATGTCCGCGGTCATAGCCGGAACGCACGCTGGCATACGAGGCCGTGGACGTCTGCCCGGCACAGCCGCTGGGCAATTCGGTATCCAGATTGAAGCTGGACGGGCGTGCAGCCGAGCCTGTGTCGGCCTGCAGCACGTATTCGTAACGCAGTGCGGTGCGGTTGGTGCAGTCGTAGGTCAGCGTATAGCCGCCCTTGTTGAGGGTCACCACCTGGGCCTGTGCAGCGGCACTGAAGGTGGTGAGAAGCAGAACGACGAAAAAGGTCTTCAAGCGCATGGGAGTCAATCTCCTTGAAATCATCGGACGCACGAAACCGCCGTCGCGATGCATCAGCACATCGACGTTGGACAACGCGCGCTAAGGGGAGAACAGAGGGCCCGCTGCGTGGCGAGCGCTACAGCTATCGCATGCAAATGTTGCTTGTTGGTGACGTATGCCCAAGGAATGTGCACTGGCAACGGATTTTTGCCAAAAGGTGTGATGGGATGCTCGATATTTTGCGCATACGGCGCATCTGAAATAAGCGCAAGCTTATGGCTAACGCCTGCAGCTGCCGCCCGTTGCGTGTTTCGAAGGCGGCGCTGGTGAGCGACAGGTGCTGCGATCGATGCCAGGCGGCCGGACTCCGCTGACTACTTCGCTGCTTCAGCGCCGAATCCCCGAACGTCCACCATGCTGCAGCGGCAATCGATGCGGCGAAGGTAGGCCACTGCGCGTACAGCGTGAGCCAGCTCTTTTCACCAATGCGGCGCGCGACGCTTCACGTTCGCCTCGGTGCAAATAAAAAACCCCCTTCTGCATTCCATGCAGAAGGGGGTCTTCAGCTTGCAGCATGTCGACCCGCCTGGCGGATCGCCGCATCAGGCGACGTGTTTTTCCAGGTGCTGGGTGGTCGCAGGCTCCAGTTGAAACAGCGACACCAGCTGGGTGAGGGTGCTGGATTGCTTTTCCATCGCGCGCGCGGCGGCCATCGCTTCTTCCACCAGGGCGGCGTTTTGCTGGGTGGTTTCGTCCATCTGGATCACGGTCTGGTTGACCTGCTCGATGCCGCTCGACTGTTCGATGGAGGCAGCGGTGATCTGCCCCATGATGTCGGTGACACGGTTCACGCTGGCCACGATCTCGGTCATGGTGGTGCCGGCCTTGTGCACCAACGCCGAGCCTTCGGCCACCTTGCCTACCGAGGCGTCGATCAAATCCTTGATCTCCTTCGCCGCGCCGGAGGAGCGCTGTGCCAGCGAGCGCACTTCGCTTGCCACCACGGCAAACCCGCGGCCTTGTTCGCCGGCACGCGCGGCTTCCACCGCGGCATTGAGCGCCAGGATATTGGTCTGGAAGGCGATGCCGTCGATGACGCTGATGATCTCGGCAATCTTCTTCGAAGAGGTTTCGATACCCGACATGGTACCGACCACCTGGCTGACCACTTCGCCTCCCTTCGACGCCACGCCGGCGGCGCTACGTGCCAGTTCGTTGGCCTGGCGTGCGTGCTCGGCGTTTTGCTTGACCGTGGCGGTGAGCTCTTCCATCGATGCAGCGGTTTCTTCCAGGTTGGCGGCCTGTTGTTCGGTGCGCCGCGACAGATCCTGATTACCGGCCGCAATCTCGCCGGCGGCAGTATCGATTTCCGACGAAGAATGTTGAATGCGCCCGACGATATCGGTCAGACGTTCCACCGTGGTGTTGGCATCGTCGCGCATGCGGGCGAACACGCCGGCGAAGTTGCCGTGCATGCGTGCGGTCAGGTCGCCGCTGGCGATGGCCTGCAACACCTGCGACAACGCACCCAGGCTCTGGTCCGAGGTACTCATCAGCTGGTTGAGGTCCACCACGATCTGGCGGAAGTCGTGCTCGAACGCGGTTTCGTCGCCACGCGCGGTGAAGTCGCCTGCCGCTGCGGCCGAGGCAAGGCGCTTGATCTCGCCGTTGATCGACAACAGGCTGGCGCGCACGTCGTTGAGCGATTGGCTGATCACCGCCTTCTCGCCCGGCAACGGCTCCAGCTGCTGCGACAAATCGCCGGCAGCATAGCGCTCGGTCAATGCGACGATTTGCATGGTCACTGCGATATGCCCGGCCACCAATGCGTTGCTGGCGCGCACCATGCTGCCGAATTCGCCTGGGAACTCCTGTTCGGCGATACGGTGGCTGACCACGCCGGCTTCGTGTTTTTCGCCCATTTCGGTCTGCGCCTGGATCACGCGGCGCAGCTGACGCTGCATGCTGTCCATTGCCTGCAACAGCTGTCCGACCTCATCGTTGCGGTCGATCGAGATGGCGTTGTCCAGCTTGCCCGACGACACCGCATGCGCGATGCCCACGGCACGGTTGAGCGGTTGGGTGATGGCGCGCGCCACGAGCCAGCCGAATCCAATGCATACCACCGCACCGACCAGGCCCAGGATCAGGCCGGTGATGCTGGCGGTGACCGAGCTGTCCACCGCTTCCTGCACGGTGCCGCGGAAGCGTGCATCGGCGCGCTTCTGCATGGCGGTGAGATTGGTGCGGTACGTCTCCAGCGCCGGTGCCATGGCGCTCATCTGCGCGGCATCGGGTTCGCGTTGCTCCACGAATGCCGCCGCCACGCCCTGCGCCAGGCTGTAGTACCGATCGAACTGCTTGCCCAGACGGGCCAGTTCCTGCGCATTGGCCGGATCGGATTTTTGCAGTTTCACGTAAGAGCCGTGGATCTCGTCGGCCACCGGCTTGGTGGCCGCCAGCATGTCGGCATCGCCTGCTGCCGCCGCGCCATTGAGCCCGTTGATGAGCTTGTCCAGCGCGGCCACATTGCGCGTCATCGCGTCGAGCATCGGGAAATGCACGTCGCGCACCGCTTCCAGGCGATCGTTGTTGCGATGGAACACCAGCGTGCTGAAAGCCACATAGCCCGACAGGCAAACGATTGCCACCGCTGCCGGCATCAGGATTTTCCAGAACAACGGTAGCGACAGGATGCGTTTCATGACATGGCTCTCGAGCAGGTGGGCGATCACGGCTTCAGGACGACCTTGACGCTGGGATCGACGGCGCTGGCACTGATATAGCCGATGGCGCCCGGCGTGGATGCCACCGCCTTCTTGACCGCGTCGTCGCCGCTGACCCGCTTGGGACGCTGCGCCTTGCCGGTGAACATCAGCTGCGACCAATACGATTTCAGCTGCGCCGCATCGCGCTGGGCGACTTTCTTGTAGAACTCATCGCGGGTGGCGACGCCTTCTTCCTGGTCGATCGGCACCGCGGCGCCGCCGCCGGGCAGGCTGTTGGACTTGGCCAGGAAGATCTGCGACACCTGCGCGGCGCTCAGGCTGT
The DNA here is from genome assembly GCF_003992815.1 of Xanthomonas sp. DAR33341. NCBI lineage: Bacteria > Pseudomonadati > Pseudomonadota > Gammaproteobacteria > Lysobacterales > Lysobacteraceae > Xanthomonas > Xanthomonas sp. DAR33341. Next base: position 135,879 of record NZ_QEYV01000026.1, read on the forward strand.
CCGGGCCGCCCTTGGCCGACATCACCACAACGACATCGGCACTGGCCGAGAACGCAACCATCGACAACACGGCAAGCACGCAGCCTGCGGAACACGTGGAAAATTTCATTGAGGGCTCTCTTAGAACACGAAGTCGACGGAAGCTGACAGCAGGTTGTAGCTGCCGCCCGGGCGGAAGCCCGGCTGGATGTTGTTCAACGAACCGAACGACCCCGCGTTGTTGTCGATATGGCTGGCCTGCAGCTTGAACGCCATGCTTTCGCGCGCATCCCAACGCAGCGAGGCAGTGAAGCTATGCCGTCCGCTTTCGGCCTGTGCCAGTGCACGCGTCATCACGCCCACCGGGTCCTGGCCGGGTGCGATGGTCGGGCCCTTGCGATCGACGCTGCCGTAGGTGATCGATGGGGTCAGCGTGCCGAAGCGACCGCCCACGCTGACGTAGCCGGAGGTGGTCTTGCCGTTGAGCGAGGGCGAGTAATCGGCCTGGATCACTTCGCTGCGCAGGAACCACTTCCCCGGGTCGTAGGCATAGCCCACGCTGGCGAAGCTGCCGTCCACGCCGTAGGTGGTCAGGCGATCGGCCAGTGCCGGGTTGATGCGCTGGTAGACCGAAAACAGGCGCTGCAGCGACGGTGTATCGAAATCGGTGGTGCCCACGATATAAGCTGCGCGAAAGGTCGACGCACCCGATTCCAGGCCCAGTGCCAGGCCACGCATGGCGTACACATCGGCTTTCTTGGAGTTGATGCGACCGTAGAAGCCCTGCACGCTGACCACGCTTTCGCCGGCGTTGATGGTGTACACGCCTTCCACGCCGTCCATCGGCAGCAGGTAGTTGTAGACCTCGTATGGCGGGCGCACCCATGGGGTGGCATAGCCCACGCGCTGGTACTCGGAGAGCATGTACAGCGGCGCGGTGATGCGGCCCAGGCGGGCGGCGAATTGCGGGCCGAACTGGTACTTCACGTGTGCCAGGGTCACCTTGGGCGCGTAGTCGGCGCGTTCGGCGTATTCGCTGGTCACCTGCAGCACGCCGGTGAACTTGTCGGTGAAGTTGGCATTGACCTGACCGGCGATGCGCGCGTGAACACCAACGCCACGCGCTGGCAAGCCAGGCGTGGCCTATCGAACACGGTGCATCGCACTGGGCGCGCTAGTCACTTGTCGCTAGGCAGCAGGCCTGCCTCAAACCCCGGGTTGGACAGCGCAAGCGATGCGGTGCATCCAACAGAAGCGGTCAGGCCTTCGCCGGCAGCTTGACCACCACCTTGATCTCGAACTGGAAGCCGGCCAGCCAGGTCACACCGACCGCGGTGACGGTGGGGTACGGGGCCGGGCCCCAGTAGCCGACCCACTTGTCCCACATCGCCTCGAACACCACCTCGGGGTTGACCATGAACAAGGTGACGTCGACCACATCCTGCGAGGTGCAGCCGGCCGCGGCAAGGACAGCATCCAGGTTGACGAAGGCGCGGGCAATTTCCGCGTCCAGCTCGGGTTCGGGCGAGCCGTCTTCGCGGCTGCCGACCTGGCCGGCGACGAACAGCAGGCCGTCGGCGCGTACCGCCGGCGAGTAATGGTGGCGCTCGTACAGGGCGTGGCGCCCCTGCGGGAAAACGACGTCGCGTGTGGCCATGGGACTCTCCATCGAAGTGCATAGAATGGAGGCCCACGGTAGGCGCGTGTACGGTGGCGATAAATCGGCAGCATCGACCAACACTGTTTGTAGAATCCAAACAATCTTGGCCGCGGGAGCAGTGGTGGATCGATTCGATGCAATGCGGGCGTTTGCGCGCGTGGTCGAGACCGGCAGTTTCACCAAGGCGGCCGAACACCTGCACATGAGCCGCGCCAGCGCGACCCAGCTGGTCCAGCAGCTGGAGGCACGCCTGCGGGTGAAGCTGCTCAATCGCACCACGCGCCGGGTGCAGGTCACTGCCGATGGCGCGGCCTATTACGAGCGCGTGCTGCGCCTGCTGGCAGACATGGACGATGCCGAAACCAGCCTGTCCGTTGCAGCCACCTCGCCACGCGGGCGCCTGCGCGTGGACGTGCCCAGCCCGCTGGCGCGGCTGATCCTGATGCCGGCGCTGCCGGCATTCCATGCGCGTTATCCGGAGATCCAGCTGGACATGGGCGTGAGCGACCGCCGCGTGGATCTGATCGGCGAAAACGTCGATTGCGTGATACGCGGCGGCACCATCACCGACCAGTCGCTGATTGCGCGTCACGTGGGCGACCTGCAGGCCGGCGTGTATGCAGCGCCCGATTACCTGCAGCGGTTGGGCACCCCGACGCACCCGACGGAACTGGAGAATACCCGGCATCGCTGCGTCGGCTTCATGCGCTGGGGCAGCAGCACGACCGTGCCGTATGTGATGCAACGCGGCGACGAAGCGGTGCGCGTGCACGGCCGCCACGTAGTGGCCGCCGACGATGGCAATGCCTATCTGGCCGCCGGTCTGGCCGGCATGGGTGTGCTGTGGCTGCCGGTGTATATGGCCAACGCGCATGTCGCCAGCGGCGAGCTGGTGCCGATCTTCCAGGACTGGCAGCTGAAAGCGATGCCGCTGTCGATCGCTTTCCCGCCCAACCGCCATGTCAGCGCCAAGCTGCGCGTATTCATCGATTGGGTGATTGCACTGATGGCCGAGCATGCGCCAGTGATGGCGCCTGCACCGCGGTGAGCGCCACAGGCATGCGCGCGCTATTGCATCACTTCGCGCCGCACCGGATACCGCCAGCCGCTGATCGCTGCATAGGGCGAACGTGCATAAACCCACTGCAGGCGCGCATCGCCATCGGCGCGGAACGCCGCATCGTTGGCCAGTTTTTGCTCGAACGCGCTGCGTAACGCGGCATCGCTGCGCAATACGCGTTCGCTGAATTCAACCAGCTCGGTGGCATACAGCCCGCTGTCGGGGCTGCCGGCATGGCGGAAACGTCCGTTGGCCAGCAGCGAATCGCTGCTGCGCGGTTCCAGCAAGGCGGCGGCCAACATGCGCATCGGTTGATCGGCCGGCACGCGGACGCTGCCGGCAGGAAAGATTTCTTCCACGTCGTGGGTGTGCGGGACCTGATCGCTGCCGGTCTTGGTGATGCGTATCTGCTGCACCGCGCGCCGGGCTGGCTGGTGCAGACGGTCGTAGTGGATGCCATGCGCATCGAGCAAGGCGAGTACATCGTCGTTGCCGGGCGGAATCCACCAGGCCACCGGGTACTGCACGGCCTGCGTCTGCCGGTAGCCGATGACCGGCATCGACCAGGTTTCGTCGCGGCCTTCCCAGCGCAATTCCGGCCGGCCGGACACCGGCGACAGGGCGCGGGTGTAGGTCACGCCCTTGAACGGAATGTGGTCGATCGGCTGCGGCAGGCGTTCCCACGCCACCATCAATGCCTGCGGGCGCGCCGCGCGATCGGCACGCTTGGCGGCCGCGATGGCGTGTGCGTCGCGGCCGACCACGCGCAGGGCTTCTTCCAGCAGCACGTAATCGCCGAGCACGCGTTGCCGGTATGCCTTCAAGCGGTGGTTTTCCACCAGCACGGTCGGGATGCCGGCGAAGTCGCCATACCCGGTGGAATAACGCGGGCCTTCGGGCGAATGGCGCAAGCCCGAGCGCGGCGCGTCTTCGTCGATCAGGCTGGGGTAGATCGCAGGTTCATGACCCTGGCGGCGCAGCGCGGCGTCGACGGCTGGCGTGAAGCGCCGCTGCAGCCAGCCGGCAGTGGCGCGCGAACGCGCATAGGTGCCCCAGCCGGCGAAGGTAAAGGTGATGTCGTACTGATGATCGAGCCCGCCACTGACATGCAGGTCGATATACAACGCGGGGTCGAGCGTGTGCAGTAGCTTGACGATCGCGCGCGTCTCCGGCGCTTCCAGATTGAGATAATCGCGATTGAGGTTGATGCCGCGCGGCGTGGTATTCCAGCCCATTTGCTGCGGGCCACGCAAGGCGGCGCCGATGAGTGGGCCGCGTTGTTCGTGTCCATCGCTGTTGAGGATGGGGACGAACACGAAATCTACCTCGTCCAGCAGATCGTCCTTGCCGCGTTGTGCAATATCGCGCAGCAGCATCAGGCCGGCGTCCTTGCCATCGATCTCGCCGCCGTGGATGCCGGCCTGTGCCAGCACGACCGGTTTGCCGGGCTTGCCCTTGCGCGCGCGCACCAGCAGCAGATCGCGCCCTTCGCTGGTCTTGCCGAACACCTCCAGCGACAGCAGCGGCGAGGCGGCGACCAGCCGATGCAACCACGCACGCGTTTGCGCGTCGCTGGGCGTGCTGACGAAATCGCTGCGCTCGGCCGGCGTGATCCACGGATCGTCGGGCGACACGATCAATGCCTCGCTCGCACCGTGCCACGCGCGGACCGGCGGCAACGGAGCACTGGTATCGATGGTCTGCGCGTCGAGCTGGGCGGCAGCGAACAGCGCGATGGCCAGCACTCTGGCGCTGCGTCGGGTGCTGCGTGCGGTGTTGCAGGCCTTGGCATGAGCGGCAGCGTGGCGGTCGGAGACAGGGAAAGCATTGGGCGGATTAGAGCTGCGCGTTGCGAAGGTCATGTGGGGTATGAGGGTCTCGAGTGGTGGGCAACGGTGGCTGCTTGTGCCGGTGCCGGTGCCGGTCAGCCGTGTCGGCGCAGGCGCCTGGCTGGACGTTCGCGCCGCAAGGCGCTGCCGCAGGCGCAATGCGCGGCGCTAAGTCCGTGACGGTCAGGCCTTGCCCGCGGCGGCGGGCGGATTTTAGCGGTGTGGGCAATGTGATAACGTATCATTTCTTGATGCACCCGCGTCCACGCCCTTCAATTCGTCAATGACCCACGCGATCTCAATCTCCGACCTGCACGTGGCCTACCGCGGCCGCGCGGTGCTGCAGGGGCTGAACCTCGGTGTCGCGCCCGGCACTGTCTACGCCTTGCTGGGCGGCAATGGCGCCGGCAAGTCGTCCACGCTGTCCACGTTGCTGGGCTTCGTCAAACCCGTCTGCGGCAGCTTGCGCGTGGACGCGGTGGACCCGGTCGCCGACCCCGGCAAGGCGCGTGCGCGCTTGGCCTATCTGCCGGAAAACGTGGCGCTCTACGAGCATCTGAGCGCATTGGAAAATGCCGACTATCTACTCGCCCTGGCCGGCCAGCGCCGCAGCCAGGCCGCCATTGGCGAGGCGTTTGCGGCCGCTGGCCTGCAGCGCGATGCCTGGGCGCAACGGCTGGCAGGGTTCTCCAAGGGCATGCGGCAGAAGGTGGCCATTGCCGTGGCCACAGTGCGCGAGGTGCCGGTGCTGCTGCTGGACGAGCCCACCTCCGGGCTGGACCCGCGCGCCATTGCCGACTTCAATCGCCTGGTCGGCAGCGTGCGCGAACGCGGCGCTGCGGTGCTGATGGTCACCCACGATCTGCTCGGTGCGGTGGATGTGGCCGACCGCATCGGGTTTCTGGAAAACGGTCGGATTGCCGAAGAGATCGGTGCCGGCGACAGCGGCTTCGATGTGCGAACCCTGCATGCGCGTTTCGCGCGCCCGCAGGATCGCGCTGCGTGAGGCTGCACGTATGAATCCGGTGTTGTTGGTCGCGCGCGAAGAACTGCGCTATATGGCGCGCAACCGGTCCGCGGCCATTGGCGTGGTGTTGCTGATGTTGCTCACCCTGGTGGCGACGTTGACCGCTGCGCACCACCAGCGCGAAGTGGCCGATTTCCGCGCGCGGCAGCAACAGGCAGCGCAGCAGGCGTTCGAAGCACAGCCGGACCGGCATCCGCACCGCGTGGTGCACTACGGCCATTTCATCTATCGCCCGTTGCCGGCGCTGGCTGCATTCGATTCCGGCGTGGATGCGTTCACCGGCAACAGCATGTTTCTGGAAGGGCACCGCCAGAACACTGCCAACTTCGGCGATGTGCGTCAGAGTTCGTTGCTGGTGCGTTTCGGTCAGCTGACGCCCGCCTTCGTGCTGCAAGTGCTGGCGCCGCTGATGCTGGTCTTCCTGGGCTATGGCGCAGTGGCGCGCGAGCAGGAAACCGGCACCTTGCGCGCGCTGTTGCTGCAGGGCGCCACGCGCCGGCAGTTGCTCGGCGGCAAATATCTCGCGCTGGCGGCGGTGGCCGGCGCCTGCCTGCTGCCGGCCTTGATCGGCCTGGCACCGATTGCGTTGTTGCCAGGGCAAGCGCCGCTGGTGGCGCTGCTGGTGCTGGCCTATGGCGCGTATCTGCTGGTGTGGTGTGCGCTGGTGCTGGTGGTGTCGCTGCTGTGCCGACACGGCCGCGATGCGCTGTTGGTGTCGCTGGCGGTGTGGGTGTGGCTGGCCTTGCTGGTGCCGCGCGTGGCGCCGGACGCGGCCAGTGCCGCGTACCGCCTGCCGACCCGGTTGGAAACCGATGTGGCGATCCAGCGCGATCTGCGCACGCTCGGCGACAGCCACAATCCGGACGACCCGCACTTTGCGCAATTCAAGCAGCAGACGCTGGCCCGTTACGGCGTGCAGCGCGTGGAAGACCTGCCGGTGAACTACAAGGGCTTGCTGGCACTGGAAGGCGAGCGGCTGAGCGCAAGCCTGTTCGAGCGGTATGCAGGCCGCGATGCGTCCATCCAGCAGCAACAGAACCTGCTGATGCGTGCATTTGCGTTGCTCAGCCCGACGGTGGCGCTGCGCGAGGTGTCGATGACGCTGGCGGAAACCGACCTGCGCGCGCATCTGCGGTTCCTGGCGCAGGCCGAGCGCTACCGCTACACGCTGGTGCAGCAGCTCAACCAACTGCAGGCCGACGCGGTCAGCATGGCCGACGACACCGCACAGGACGCAGGCGCCGATCGCCGCAAGCGGATTTCGTCCGAGCACTGGCATGAGATTCCGGTGTTCGCCTTCCAGCCGGCGTCGGCGACCGAGGTGATCGGTACGGCAGGTGCGGCGTTCGGCCTGATCGGGGCCTGGCTGCTTGCTGCGCTGTGCATGCTGGTGGCAGCCGGGCGAGGTGTGGGAGTGGCGCGCTGATGGTGCTGTGGAAATACGAACTGCTGTTGCTGCTGCGCGCACGTGCGGCGCTCGCCGGGTTGCTGTTGCTTGCGCTGCTCACCGTGTGCAGCCTGCTGTCCGGGCAACACGTGATGGCGACGCAGCGCGACAACATCGCCAGGATTGCAGCGCTGCAGCGCTGCAGCGCGAAGACAGCGCCGCGGTGGAAGACTACGTGGCGCGTTCCAACGATGCCGGCAGCGCGGCCTATTACAGCTTCCACCCTACCTGGGACCTGCCATCGCCACTGGCGTTTGCGGCGGTCGGCATGCGCGATGTCTCGCCGTATATCTTGCGCGTGCGCGCGCTGGGGCTGGAAGCGCAGATCCATGACGGCGACAGCTACAACCCCGAGCTCGCGTTGGCTGGCCGCTTCGACTACGCGTTCGTGCTGGTGTTCCTGCTGCCGCTGTTCGTGATTGCGCTGCTGTTCGATCTGCATTCGGGCGAGCGCGAAGCAGGGCGTGCACGCATGCTTGCCGCACTGCCCGGTGCGGGCGCTGCGCTGCTGGTGCGGCGCGTGGTGGTGCGCGCAGCGGCGGTGCTTGTGTGCCTGAGCGTGCCGTTCGTCATGTTCGCCACGTTCAACGCGGTGCCATGGCTGCAGCAACTGGCGGTGCTGGCACTGGGCGGCGCGTACCTGTTGTTCTGGGTGCTGCTGTCGGTGCTGGTCGGGCGCATCCAGTGGCGGCCTGCGGCGCATGCCACAGCGTTGGCCACCTGCTGGGTCGTGCTGGCGTTGGTGGCGCCAGCGCTGGCGCACGTGGCGATCAATCAGGCGGTGCCGGTCAACCAGGGTACCGAGATCGCGCGGTTGCAGCGCGAGGCGGTCAACCATGCCTGGGACATCCCGCGGCAGGACACCATGCAGGCGTTCTACGCGCGCAATCGGCAATGGGCCGATTCGGCGCCGCTGACGACGGCGTTCCACTACAAGTGGTACTTCGCATTCCATGAAAATGGCGACCAGCAGGTGGCGCCGCAGGTGGCAGCGTATCGCCAGGGGCTGCAGCGTCGCGAAGCGTTGGCGCAACGCGTGGCCAGCGTGCTGCCGCCGGTTGCGTTGCAGGCGGCGTTGACGCGCCTGGCCGGCACCGATCTGCAGGCACAGCTGGCGTATCAGGATCGCATTCGGGCCTATCACCGGGCGCTGCGCACGTTCTACTACGGCTATCTGTTTCGCGACCGCCCGTTCACGCGCGACGATTTCGGGCGAGCGCCACGTTTCGAAATAGCGGCCGGCCCTGCTTCATAGCGGTGCCCGCGTGTCACCTTTTGCCTTGCGTCTTTTACTTGCGCCCCGGACAGACTGCGCCGGGGCGCTTCAGGAGTTCTGCCCGATGCCCGTGTTCCCGCGCCGCCGCATGCTGCACGCGCTCCCTTTGCTCAGCCTGCTGGCCTGCGCCTGCGGCATTGCCTGCGCGCAGGCTGCGCAGTCGCAGGCGCGCGATTTGGATGCGGTGCAGGTGCGCAGCCAGTACACCCCTTATCGCGCGCTGAGCATTACCGGTGCCACCAAGACCGATGCGTCGCTGCGTGATCTGCCCATCAGTGCGCGGGTGCTCGACCGGACCTTGCTCGAAGATGCGGGCGTCACCGATCTGGCTGGCGCGCTGGAGCTGGCCAGCGGCATCACCAAGGCCAACAACCTGGGCGGGTTATGGGACAGCTATTCGATGCGCGGCTTTACCGGCGACCCGAATTTCAGTTCGGATTACATGGTCAACGGCTTCAATGCCAGCCGCGGTTACAACGGCCTGCGCGATGCGGCCAACACGCAGAGCATCGAGGTGATCAAGGGGCCGGCGTCGGCGTTGTACGGGCGCGGCGAGCCGGGCGGTGCCGTCAACATCGTCACCAAAAAGCCGCTGTTTCAGCCGCAGCACAGCGTGGATGTATCGGCAGGCCGCTTCGACAGCTATCGCGCGGCCATCGATAGCACCGGCCCACTGAGCGAGAACGTGGCGTACCGTCTGAATGTGATGCACAAGGATCAACACAGCTTTCGCGATACCGTCGACAGCGACAGCACCTTGCTGGCGCCGTCGCTGTTGTGGATGCCGGCGCCCGATACGACGGTGTCGTATGAGCTGGAGGCGGTGCGTCTCCACACGCCATTCGATCGGGGCGTGACGGCTATCGGTGGCGATGCCAACCGGCTGCCGGCCTCTCGCTTTCTCGGCGAACCGCGTGATGGCGATATCGACCTGCATTCCACCGGGCACCAGGTATTCGTGGTGCACGGTCTGGATCAGACCTGGTCGTTGCAGGGTGGGGCGACTTACCGCGACAGTGGCATGCGTGGATTTTCCACCGAACCCTGGACGCTGCAGGCCGACCAGCGCAGCTTGCGCCGCGAACGCCGCTACCGCGATTACCAGGGCCGCGATATCGCGGCGCGTGCAGAAGTGCTTGGCGGTTTTCAGGCCGGCAGGGTCACGCACAATGTGTTGTTCGGCATCGATGGCAATCGCTTCGACGACAGCCGCTTTCAGCAGCGCGCCCGTTCCGCGGCCACGCCCTACAGCATCGATGTGCTGGCGCCGCGCTATGGCGTGGCACAGCCAGGCCGGCTGTCCACCATCACCGATACCGACGAGCGCCAGCAGGTGTGGGGCGTGTACGCGCAGGACCAGATCGATCTGGGCGCGCGCTGGAAGGCCTTGCTTGGCCTGCGCTACGACCATTATCAGCAAGACCTGGACAACCACCTGCGCGGCACCACGCAGCGCGCATCCGACGGCGTGGTGAGCCCGCGTGCAGGCATGACCTTGCATGTCGACGATGCGCTGTCGCTGTATGCCAGTGCCGCGGCGGGTTTTCGCCCCAACAGCGGTGTGGGCGCCAACGGGCAAAGCTTTGCACCTGAGAAAAGCCGCTCGCTGGAGACCGGATTGAAATACGTGCAGCCCGGCGATGGCCTGGAAGCCACGGTGGCCGCATTCCGCATCGACAAGAAAAACGTATTGAGCCTGGATCCGGCCGACACCAGTTTTTCGCTGCCGGTGGGCCAGATGCGCAGCCAAGGGCTGGAGCTGGATCTGCTCGGCAGGCTGAGCCCGCGCCTGGCCGCGTCGGTGGGCCTGGCCTATACCGATTCGCAGGTGACGCGCAGTAGCGCTGCCGCCGCCAGTACCGGGCTGGCCGAAGGCCGGCGGTTTCCGAATGTGCCGCGCTTGAGCGGTAACGCGTTCTTGAACTACGAGCAGCCGCTGACCGGCAAACGTAGCGCGGCGCTGGGTGTGGGCGTCTCGCACACGGGCGAGCGGCTGGGCTCGGTGGATAGCAACACCGATTTCGTGCTGCCGGCTTACACCGTGTGGCGAGCGGTTGGCCACTACGATCTGAGCGAGCGGCTACGCCTGTATGCCAAGGTCGAGAACCTCACCGATCGCCGCTATGCGGCATTTTCGTATAGCGAGCAGTGGGTGTATCCCGGTGCGCCGCGGAGCTGGACGGTGGGTGCGCAGTTGCGGTTTTGAGCGATGCTCCGCGACGGCGCAAGCGGCGATCGGCGCATGCGCCAGTGTGGTGGATGCCAGCGTGACCGGCGGGCGCCACGTCCAGTTGAGCATGCATCGCGCTCAGGATTGACTGCAGCGACTGCTATGCGCCGGCAGCTGGCTTCTGGAAGTCGTGGTGCGCTTGCGTGCAACTGCAGCTGCGGCGTGACCAATGCAACAGAATTCGCAGCCAGAAGCGTGCAGCGACGTCATGCTCACAGCGGGGCCCCGCACACGCTGTGCCGGGATGCATCTCTGCGATCGGAGCCTGCGCAAGGCTGCCCGACGTAGATCGGGACCGATCGCGGATCTAACTGCGTCGTTTCGACGGACTCTTGCTGCGTTTCCTGCCCGGCGTCGCCGGTGCAGCCTCCTCGTTGGCCAAGGCGCCGCCGGTGTGCAGCTGCTCCAGCCACGACAACGCATCCACGTAGCCGAGAAAGTGCTGCAGATAGCCCGGCGAGCGCTCGCGCATCAGCGTGATGCAGCGATGCACCAGCACGCTGGAATTGAGCGGGCCGGCATCCTTGGGCGCATCCTGCAGCGACTGCCGCACCTGGCTGGCGGTGCGCACGGTGGTCCAGGTGCGACGAAAGTCGTCCAGCGCCGGCAGCTCCGGAAACAGCATGGCATCTGCGCTGCCAGTCTTGCGGCTGTCCACTTCCATCAGCGCCGCATGCCCGGCCATCTGCGCGGTGAGCGTACCCAAGGCGCTGGGCTGCGGCGACGCTGCAGGCACTGCATGGCTCCCGGCACGGCGACGCGCTGTCTGCTGCAGCGCTGTCGCATAGCCATCGACCATGGCCCCAAGCTTGTGTTCCAGCACCTCACGCACCGCATCGGCCTGCGCATCGGCACGTGCTGCCAACGTTTCCATCAGATGGAAGCGCGCCGGATCCAGCCGATCGGCGCCCTGGCTGCGCCAGCGCTCCAGTTGCGCGCGCACGGAGAGTGCCGGCTTGCTCATCGCGGTGCGGTGGTTGCTGCGGGCTGCGCCGATGCGCCTGCGCGCGACGACGGGCGCGCGATCGGCGCGATCTCCACGCGGCGATTTTTCGCGCGGCGGGCTTCGTCGGCGTTGGAATCCACCGGTTGCTGCGAGCCGAATGCGGCCGCGAACACCGATGACGCCGGCACGCCTTCGGCGATCAGGGCACGGGTCACCGTGAGCGCGCGTTGCGCGGACAGTTCCCAGTTGTCGGCGTAGCGGCGATTGCCGCCCAGCACCGGGCGGTCGTCGGTAAATCCGCTGACCATCAGGATCTCGTCGCGCGCGCGCAGGTATTGCGTCAACGGCCTCGCCAGCGATTTCAATACCTCGCGTCCTTCCGGCTGCAGTTGGTCGGAGTTGAACGCAAACAGCACATTGCCGCGAATGCCGATACGGCCATCGACCAGGGTCACGCGGCCGGCAGCCAACGGTGCGGCCAATGCCTGTTCCAGCGTTTGCCGACGTTGCGCTTCGGCCTGGCGTTGTTTGACCTCCGCGTCCAGGCGGCTGGACAGTTGCAACTGCACGCCGATCACGCCGACCAGGATCAGCACGAACGCGCCCAGCAACACCGACATCAGGTCGCCGAATGCCGCCCAGATGGGCGTGCCCAGCTCGCCGTCGCTTTCGATCTCGTCGCTCATGCCGTTTCTGCTTCGCCGCGTTCGCCACGCCCGCGATCGAGCTGGCGCAGTTCTTCGATGATCTGCTTCTGCGAGAGCATGCTGAGGTCGACCACTTCGCGCGCCTGTGCCACGTAGTAGGCAAGTTGGTCGTCGCTGCGTGCCAGCGAGGCATCGAGCGCGGTGGCAACGTGCTGAAGGCGCTCATTGAGCGCGCTGGTGGCGCCGCTGAACAACTGCACCGCCATGCCGAACGCTTCGCCCAGGCTGGCCACTTCCACTGCGCTGCCGCTGACATGCGCGGCCACTGCGCCCAGCTTGCCGGTTTCGCTGCCGATCTGTTCGGTGAGCTGGCTGCCCACGCGCTGGAGCAGGTCGGCCGAGGTCGTCACCAAGGCATCCACCGCTTCGCGTTGTTCGGTGGAGGCGTGATTGACTGCGTTGAGCAAGGTGTCCAGGGTCGCGAGCAGCTTGCTGCGTTCTTCCAGCATGGCGGTGTCGCGCACCATGCTCTCGGACAGCGATTGGCGCAGCTCGGCCACGACATCGGCCGCGGCCTTGGGCGCTTCTGAGGCGATCTGCATCAGGCGCGACACTTCGCTGATCGTCGCGCTGGCCTGCGCCTGCGCCTGCGTGGACAGCTCGCTGGCGGTGCTGGCCAGGGTGTCGCAGATGGCCTGCTGCTGCTGGACGACGCGTTCGCCGGCCTGTTCCCATTGCCTGGTCAGGGCCGTGCTCATCGCGCCGAAGCGCTCGCTCCATAGCGCCAGGCGCTGGGTGTCGCGCGCTTCCAATGCCGCCTGCAGATCGGTGTGCGATTGCTGCAAGGTGCCGACCAGGGCCGCGGCATGCGCATCGAAACTGGCGGTGGCTGCGGCAAGTGCGCTGTGGTGCTGGCTGGACAACGTGGCGCTGGCCTGTTGTTGCTGGGCCAGTGCATCGCTCCACGCACTGGCAGCGTCAGTGCTGGATTGCTGCATGCGTTGCGAGACCGCATCCACCAACGCGGCGGAGCGTGTCTCGAAGGTGCTGGCGAATTGCGCGAGCGTGCCTTGCAGTTCCTGAGTGAGCGCGTGATTGGCGCGCTGCTGCTCGGCCACCGCGGCCGTCCATGTCGCCGCGGCAGTGGCGGTGCTGTCGGCAAAACCGTTGCTCAGCCCATCGAGTTGCTGCTGCACGGCCTGCTGCACAGCTTCGTGCAGGGCACTGGTCTGCTGCACTAGTTGATCGAGGGTGGCGTGCAACTGCGCGCTGTGCGTTTCGGTCGCGCGTTGCTGTTCGGCAAGCACGGCGGTCCAGGTGGCGGCGCTGGCCGCGGTGCTGCTGGCAAAGCCATCGTTGAGTGCGCTCAATTGCTGCTGCACGGCCTGGGTGACGCTGTCCTGCACGGCAATGCTGCGCTGGTCGATCTGTTCCAGGGTGCCCTGCAACTGCTCGGTCAACGTGGCCTGCGTGCGTTCCTGCGCGGCCAAGGCCACCTGCCAATGCTCGGTCGCCGCGTGCGCGTTCTGCTCGATGGCTGCACTGACTCCTTGCAATTGCTGATGCACGGCGCTGCTCACGCTGTCCTGCACGGCCACGCTGTGCGCGGCAATCTGTTCCAGCGTGGCCTGCAACTGCGCGTTGTGGGCCTGCTGGGCGCGTTCCTGCGCCGCCAATGCCATGCTCCAGTGCTGCGCCGTGGTGCTGGCACTGGTCTGGAAGCCGTGGGTGATGCCGTCCAGCTGTTGCTGCACGGCTTGCGTGAGGTGTGCCTGCAATGCGGCGGTATCGCGCGCGATGCTGGCCATGGTGGCTTCCATCGCCGGCTGCAATGCCGCACCGACCGCCCGTGCGCTTTCGGCAACACCGGCCTGCAGCGCGTGTTCCATGGCTGTGGCTAGCCGCGCATACGCCGCTTCGCTTTTGGCGTGGAAGTCGGCCTGCTGTGCGGTCAAGCGCTGTTCGGCAGCCATGCTGTGCTGTTCGATGGTGTGCATCAGCGTCTGCAGCCGGTCGATCAAGGCCGGCATCAAGGCGCTTTGCTGCTGCTGCAGCTTGAATGCTTCGCCACGTCGGTGCGCATCCGAATGCGGGTGCAGTTCGGATGCGATCTTCAGGTCCAGGCGTTGCACCGCCTGCAGGCGCTCGCGCCGGCACAGCGCCGACAACAACCCCAGCATGGCCGATGTCGCCACACCGGCGATGGAGGTGCCGAACGCGAACGCCAGGCCTTCCACCGGTGCTGCGAGCGAGCCGCGAATGGCCTGCAGATCGGTGGCGCTCTGCAATGCAAAGCCGGTGCCCTTGAGCGTGGCCATCATGCCGAGCAAGGTGCCGAGCATGCCGAGCAACACCAGCAAGCCGACCAGATACGGCGTCAGCACCGGTGCCGGCAACGCCACGCGCTCGCCCCTGATACGCAGGCGCACCGCATTACGCAGGCCGGGGTGTACCGCCTGCAGCCAATCGCTCAGGGCAGAAGGCGCCGTGGTCAACCCATCGACTGCCGCTTCCAGCGTCGCAGTGGCCTGGCGGTAGCGATACAGCTCCAGCGCGCCGGCCACATAACAGGCGCCGATCACCGCCGCGACGCAGGCGCCGATCGGGTTGGAGCCGAGATAACCGATGCCGACCCAGCAAACCGCCAGCAGGCCGACGAGAAACACACACACGTGTACGAGAGTTCTGAACATGACGTCCCAGTTAGCGGGTACGAAGCGCTGCAAGCAGGCCTTCGATCGGGTGAAAACGAACATCCAGTTCGGCGAGCAACACGCTCTGCATGTCTTTGCGGAAGACATCCAGCCAGCCATCGGGCACCGCGCGTGGCGCGGCCTCGTCAGCGGTCGGCCGGTGCTGCGCCTGTGCAGCATCGCGCAGGCGTTCGAAATGTGCGCCGAGCAGGCTCGGCACGGTGTTCAACAGACTCTGCTCGCGCGGGCTCAGGGTGAGCTCCATCACCGCATCCACTTCGGCCAACCGCGCCATGTCGGTGGAGACCAATGCGAGCAGGTCGCGCAGGCGCCCGCGCAGATCGCCGGTGGCAGTGCGCATGGCGCGTTGCATGGCCAAGTAGTGCTGCCGAAATGGTGCGAAGTCCGGCGCGGCGACGGGCGCATCCGCGAGCGCGGCGTTGCGCGCCTCGGCACGCATGCGCGCGACCAGCGTGTCCAACTCTGCCACGCTGCTGGTGGCGAGACCGGTGCGCACGCGTGCGCACGCCTCCGCATCGAGCGGGCGCGGTTCGGGCAGGTCGTCGGTGTCGGGCAGCTTGCCGTCCAGCGCCTTGGACACGGCAATCGCGCGCGTCCAATCGATCCACTGGCTCAGCCGGTCGGCCAGCGCGTGGCTGGACTGGGCGATGTGCGCGTTGCTGAGGCGAGCAAGCAGGCGAATGAACGCCGGGCCCGACAAGGGCGCCCGTGGAGAAACTTTCGCCATTCTTCCGGTCAAAAACCGGGCATTTTACACGGGAACGCGCGCAGGTCGGCGCGTCGGGCGGGAGTCGCGCGCGAGCTGTCGGGTCCATGCGTGCTGGCATTCAGCCGTCCTGGTGCGGGCGGCGGGCCGTGTGTGGCGGACGGCCTGACGTGCGGCGCTGCACGCCACCGGCCGGTAGAGCGGCGGTAAGCAGCCCCAACCACAAGCCCGATATGCGGACGACCGTCAGGGTTTGTAACCAATTCAGGTCCAGGCTTCCGGCTGTCCGGCTGACCCGGTTTTGTAAGGTGAACGGGGATAAGCTGCGGGCCGGGGAAATCCCCCAGCGAGGTAACCACAATGGACCGCTCCGACATCCAAGTGTCCGATCTGCTGGTCTTGGAGCTGCAAGGGTTCCACGATGCCTATGGCAATGGGCCCGACTTCTGGGACGCCTACCAGCGCATCATGGGCATCGCGGCGCAGGCCGGCGGCAATATGGTCGCCTTGGCCAACGAAATGGCCTCGTTGGCACAGGGGCTTGGTGCGACCAAGCGCGCGCAACTGCTGTAACCGCCAATGTCGTGCGGGCGGTGACGCCTGCGCGGCGTGCCTGAGTTTTTGAGCACCGCGCCCTGCATGAAATAGCTGCTCGCTTAGGCGCCTGCAGTGCCATGCAGAGCTGCAGCTGCCGTGATTGCGTGGTTGAAGCCGATTTGCCGTCTACGTTGCATCGCGTCGGTGACCGCGGACGGATGCGCGTAGGCACCCGCGAGGCATCTGGCAACGCACTAGCTCAGACGCCGCTCCGACGTAGATGCAGCGGTAAGCGCGGGACAGCCGGCCAATCGCAATCGCCCCTGCATGACAAGGGCTCCACTGGGCGAGACGGCCGCTGCACGGTGCGATGCGCTCGCGGTGAACGCCCCGCAGGCGTCGCGCTGCAATCGGCATGTTGCATGTTGCAGAGGCTGTCACTGACACGGCAGGCGCAAGACGCCTGTTGCCGTCGCGGGTTTACTCGGCCTTGGCTGCGGCGGCCGGTGCAACTGCAGCGGCTGGCGCAGCTTCCACCGCACCACGCTTTTTTTCGCGACGTAGCGGTGTGTCGCCCAGGCGCTCGATTGCGCCGCCGGATTGCTGAAACGCTTGCAGATCGGCGGCCAGTCGCTGTTCGGACAATCGCGGCTTGCCCAGCTGGTTACTGACGGTCATCGATTGGCGGCGGGAATGATGCATCGCAAATCCTCATGCGCTGTACAGCGTCAAGGGAATGCCCCGGCGGCGTTGATCGTCGTAGGTGGCACGTACGTCGCGGCAATACGGGCCGGACATGACGAAACGCCGGCAGATCGCCGGTCGCGTCTCGTAGATCGAGCAACACATGCGCGCAGCGTCGATGGCCACGCACCAGCCTTCCTCGTCGCGCGCCATCACATGCCAGCCTTGCGGCGTCACGCTGGTGAGATGGTGTGGGATACGGTCGGAGGGATCGACCATGACGGTGAGCCGGCAGCAGACGGCGTCGCAACGTTCGCAGAGATTGTCGATGGAAAGGGCCAGATGAAATGAGGGCGACACCGGATTCCGGCCGCCCATGCACCATACACCCTGGGCGGGCACCGATGTGAACCCATGGCGCGTCGTCGCATGGCTGCGACGGTGCAAACGCAACTGCGCGGGTTGTGGGATGCCGAGTTCGCCGACACTGCTGGTTGCTGCAGCTGCGTGACCTCATCTGTGCAAGCACAGGTCACGCCACGGCGCCGCGCGCGATCGAGAGGAAATCTGGTTGCGCCGCATCGGGCAAGAATGCGAAACCACACCAAATGCACCGGGTGGCCCGCCACCATGCACAGTACGGCACGGACGTTGCCTTTGTCGTTGATGTGCGAAGACGTTTTTCACCTGTGCCAACGCGGCGCACCGTAGAGTAGTGGCCCGCATCACGCCGCAGGACAACACATGAGCACATCCAACCAGATTCCCTCTGCGCACGACCGAGCCGAACACCACGACCAAGAGCAGCACGACCAAGCGCAGCACGACAAGAAAAAGCAGGACGCGCTGCAGGACGAAGCGGTGGAAGAAACTTTCCCGGCCAGCGACCCCGTGTCCCCGTTCGTGCCGGCCAAGCCACTGGACTGAGCCTGCTTCCCAGCGCTCAACGGCTGTACAAAATGCAGACGGCGCGGCCGAGATCGCGCCGTCTGCGTATGCGTCACTCATGCATTCAAGGCGTGAGCACAACCTTGCGGCAATCGTCCTGTTTCTTGTCGAACAGGTCATAGCCACGCGCTGCATCAGCCAACGACATGCGGTGCGAAATGATCGCGCTTGGCTTGAGCTGACCATTGCCGATGCATTCCAGCAAGTGCGGCATGTGCTTTTGCACATGCGTCTGGCCCATCTTGAAGGTCAAGCCCTTGTCGAACGCATCGCCGAACATGAAGGCGTGGATGAAGCCTGCATATACGCCGGGCACGCTCACCACACCGCAGCGACGGGTTGCGGCGATGCACTGGCGGATCGCCACGCCGCTGCTGCCTTCCAGCTTCAGGTTGGTCAGTGCGGTTTCGATGGCGCTGCCTTCGGCCTCGAAGCCGACCGCCTCGATGCTGGCATCGACGCCCCGGCCATCGGTTTGCGAGACGATCACGTCGGCCGGATCGTCGACCTCGTCGAAATTGATCGGGATCACACCATAGGTCCTGGACGCAAAATCGAGCCGGTACGCGTGCCGGTCGACCATGAAGACGCGCTCTGCGCCCAACATGCGGCAGCACGCCGCGGCCATCAGACCAACCGGGCCGGCACCGAAGATGGCAACGGTCGAGCCCTGTTTGACGCCTGCGTTGACGACGGCTTGATACCCGGTCGGCAGAATGTCGGACAAGAACAAGACCTGTTCATCGTGCAAGGCATCGGGCACCACCAGCGGGCCGACATTGGCCTTGGGCACGCGC
Organism: Xanthomonas sp. DAR33341; assembly: GCF_003992815.1. Taxonomy (NCBI): domain Bacteria; kingdom Pseudomonadati; phylum Pseudomonadota; class Gammaproteobacteria; order Lysobacterales; family Lysobacteraceae; genus Xanthomonas; species Xanthomonas sp. DAR33341. Next base: position 154,366 of record NZ_QEYV01000026.1, read on the forward strand.
ACGTATTCGGCCTGGCCGCCGGACAATCCGCCGTACAAATGGCTGAAGCCGAACAGCGCGGCGGGCGGGCGCATGTCCTTGTGATTGAGCGCCGCGCCCTTGCCGGTATTGGTGGTTTCGCACGCGGAAAATTCCTGCAGCACGCAGTGGAAACAGCGTCCACACGCGACCACGAACGGAATCACGACCCGGTCGCCCGGCTTGACCGCCGCGACGTCCGGGCCGACCTCTTCCACGATGCCCATGAATTCGTGGCCGAGAATGTCGCCGGGGCGCAGGTCGGGAATCTTGCCGCGATACAGATGCAGGTCAGAGCCACAGATGGCCGTGGCGGTGACGCGCAGGATCAGGTCGTCGCGTTCGACCAAGAGTGGATCGGGCACGGTTTCCACTCGTACATCGCGTGAGCCGTGGTAGTTGAGGGCAAGCATCTTTGTCTCCTGTGGGCATCGGGACGCGGCAGCGCACTATCAGTGTTGGTGCAGCGGTGTTAAGCCCGTCAGCACATGACGTAGGCGCGGTGTGGACGCGCTCGATCGCCGACGCCGCGTTGATGCGCAGGTCACGTCTGGATAACCGCCCCGCTCGCAGGCTCATACGACGCGCTGGGACGCAGGGCATGCGGCTTGCGCAATCCATGCGAACCCAACAATCAATGACCGCCAGATGCGATGCAAGATCGCGATCAACAGGAGACAGCAATGGGACTTTTCAAGATGGTGACCGCTGGGGCGGTGGGCTATGTGGCGTACAAGGCCTGGCAGCGTCGGCAGGGGCAGGCGAGCGATCCACAGGATCCCCGGAGCACCACACCCACGGTGGTCGGTAGCACGCCGCCTCACGGCGACCCATTGCGCGACAGCGTGGGCGATGCCCGCGACCGCAAGCAGGCGCTTGGTGCGTTGGCAGTGTTTAACGAAAACGAGCGCACGCTTGCGCAGCTGGCGGTGGTCAAGGGTGTGGAAGGAGAGGTGCTGGCATTCGCACGCAAGATGGACGAGGCCCACAGCGCCGCGTTGACGGATCTCAGCCGGTTTGCGCCGGATCGCAACGGCACGCTTGGTCAGGCTGCCGGAGCGGGCGCCGAAGGCATGCGCCAGCGCCTGCAGGAGCTGCATGGGCAGCAGTTTGAATCGCACTATCTGCAAGCCAGCGTGGACAGCCACGAGCAGGCGTTGGCCCTGCTCGACACACAGCTGAGCAGCGAGCCGGGCTCCAGCGACCTGGGCAAAGAGTTGCAGCGCGCACGCGACACCATTGCCGAGCATCTGGAACATGCAAAGGCGCTGCGCGCCAAGCAGGGCCAGCCCCACTGACCGCAGGTCGCCAGGCAACGCGTCGATACTGCGGCTCTGGCAAGCGTGCGAGCCGCCCGAGTCGCAGCCGGCCACCCGTTGCCCTACACGGGAGATCGCCATGGGCGAACCACAGGATGCAAATCGTCAACCCATCGACATGCACAATGTAAACATCAACGAGGAATGGGAGTTGCAGTACTGGGCGCGCGAACTGGGAATGTCCGAAGACGACCTCAAGCGCGCGGTGCAGGAGGTCGGCAACGTGACGACCAAACTACGCGACTATCGACCACCGCATTGAGGCGTCCTGCAGGACGTAAACAGGCAGCGAACGTTGCCTGTTTTCTGCGCCAGCGCTTGCGAAACGTGGATTGCTTTCAGGGCCGACAGCGCGTCTCACGCCATCCACGTTGTATTGGTCGGCTGTAGGCTTGATGTGGCTCACCACGCAGCGCGCAAGGCAACCAGCGCGTCTCCGCGTAGTCGCCTCACAGTGCGTCGGTTGCAGTCTCGAACCCGGCTGCCTGCCGCTGCCACAAACTATCGAACACGCCACCACTGCCGCGCAGTTCCGCAGGGCTGCCGTCTTCGGCCACGCGGCCGTCCTGCAGCACCACGATGCGATCGAAACCAATCACCGTGGACAGGCGATGGGCGACCGCCAACACGGTGCGTTCGCGCATCAGGTGATCCAGCGCAGCCTGGATTTCGGCTTCCGATTCGGTGTCCAGTGCCGAGGTGGCCTCATCCAGAATCAGGATCGGCGCGTCCTTGAGAAAGGCGCGGGCAATCCCCAGCCGTTGTCGTTGTCCGCCCGATAACATCACCCCGCGCTCGCCCACCTGGGTGTCGTAGCCCTCAGGCAATTGCCGGATGAAGCCATCGCAGAATGCATGCCGCGCCGCTTCGTGCACCTCGGCATCGCTGGCATCGGGACGTCCGTAGCGGATGTTGTCGCCGATGCTGCGATTGAACAACGCAGTTTCCTGCGGCACCACCGCAATTTTTTCGCGCAGGCTGTCCTGGCTGACCCCGCGAATGTCCTGCCCGTCGATCAGCACGCGCCCGGATTCCACATCGTCCAGGCGCTGGATCAGCGCAATCAAGGTGGACTTGCCGGCACCGGACGGACCCACGATGCCCACCTTCTGGCCGGCCGGAATATGCAGGTTCAATCCCTCCAGCACCGCAGCGCGCTCGGGATAGGCAAAACGCACGTCTTCGAAACGCACATCGCCTTCGGCCAATGCCAGCGGCACGTCCGCATCGACGATGGCGTGCGGTTGCAGAATGATCTGCAAGGTGTCGGCAATGGCGCCCAGTTGCTGGGTGGTGTCCACCAGGGTCAGCGCCAGATCGCGCGAGCCATGCAGGATGCGGAAGGTCAGCGCACTGACCAACACCACATCGCCTGCACTCACCGCTCCGGAGCGCCACATGCTGATGGCCCAGATCAGCATGCCGCCGGCCATCAGCGACAGGCAGATGTCGTGAATCACCCGCGCCTTTTCCACGTACATCCAGCTGCGCCGATGCGCCACGGCCTCGTGACCGATCTGTTCGGCCAGCCGCGCGCTTTCGCGATCGCGCGCGGCGAATGCCTTGATCGTCCACACGTTGGAAACCGCATCCACCAACTCGCCACCCACCCGGGCGGCCTGCGCGGCAAAGCGTTGATGCTTGGCGCGGCCGCGGATGCCGAAGCTGGTGATGATGGCCGCCACGATCGCAATGAAGCCGACCAGCGTGGCGGCCATGCGCCAGTCCACCGTCAGCAGCAGCACGATGGCGCCGATGAAATCCACGATGGGCGGCACGATCTTCCACGCCAATCCACCGAAGATCTGCCCGGCGGCACTGCCGAGCGCGGTGATGCGGTTGCCCAGCGCACCGGCAAAATGCTCGGTGAAGTAGCGCATCGGGTGGCCGGTGAGGTGGCGGAACAGATCCACGCGGATATCCACCACACTGGCCACCACGGTCCGGCAGCCCAGCCAGCCGCCCAGTCGCCACAGCAGGTTTTCCACCGCGATCAGGCTAATGAACAGGCCTAGCGGCAGCCACACGTTGGCCTGGCTGCGTTGCTCGGTGGCCATCGCGTCCACTAGCATTTTCATGCCGTATTGCACCGACACCGCGCAGCCGGCTGCGCCTACGATCAGGAGCAGCAAGCCACTGAAATGCCACGGTCGTTGGCCAACGTAGTGCCAGAGAAACCGCGCTGGCGTATCCGGCAACAAGGCGGAATGGGCGAACGTACTCACGGGGCGATGTCGGCCAGCGCGAACTGCGGTGCGCGCAGACCGAAACGGTCGTGCTCGTGGCGCAGTTGATCGGCCAGGCCTGCATGCAACGGTCGTTCGCCGTGCTCGTCCGCATAGCCGAGCACGCCGGTGGGGCAATGCCGGTTGTTGTCCCAACCGGGGTAGTCAAGCACCGGATACAGACAGATGCCTTCCATCGCCACGCCGTGCTGCAGGGCCAGCGCAACCTCGCTGCCGACATGATCGAGCCAGGGTGCGCGTTGATCGGCTTCGGCACCGGTTTCGGAGACGATCATCGGGCGGCGGTAGCGCTGCCAGAATTCCAGCATGATGCTCGAGAACGGGCGGTGGTCGGGCGAGTTGCGCAGGATCGGCACGCCGCCCAGATACCACTGATTATCGGAGTAGTAGTTGAGGCCGATGATGTCCAGATACTCCGGCGCACCGCCGAGTCCGGGCCACTGCTTGCCGCAGATCATGTCCCAGGCTTCGAACTGCGCCAGCCGCAGGCGTTCGGCTTCGCGACGCGGGCCGGGCCGGTCGTTGGACGGCACCACATGGATCGCTGGGTCCACTTGCAGGAAGCGCGCGCGAGGATCCACCTGGCGTATCGCGTCGATCGCGGCGATGGTGGCGCGCACCAACTGATGCTTGAGCTCGAAACCGCGCCCGCGCGCCAGCGGATGCATGCGCGCGTGATCGCCGCCATTCCATGCCCAGAACGAGATCTCGTTGAGCGGCGCGTAGAACGGCACCGCGTCGGAGGCGTCCTTGACGCACTGCGCGGCGGCGGCGGCAAAGCGCGCGAAGCGGTCGACGAACTGCGGGGTCCAGATGTCCACATCGTCCGGCCAGCCGTAATGGCACAGGTCCCAGATCACCTGAGTGCCTGCGCTGTTGGCCGCGTGCAGCATCGGCAGGAAGCTGGACCAGTCGTAACGCCCGGGGCGTTGCTCGATCAGATGCCAGCGCAGGCCATCGCGCGCGGTGCGCAGGCCATGCGCCGACAACGCCGCATAGTCCTTGGCGGCCCAGCGGTCGTGCCTGGTGGCGGCAATCAGATCGAGCCTGCGCCCATCGCGGCGGCGGTGGGTCGAACACTCGAACCCCGCCATGAAAAAACTCTCGAACAGTGTGGGGGTATGCATCCAACATCCTGCTGCGCGCGCCGCTGGGTTGCAGCGATGCGTCGATAACTGCCCTGCAGCGACGGCGCTGCAGGGCGGGGCGTGCGTTGTCAGACCGCCAGCTCGGCGCGACGCTGTTCGGCGTCTTCGATGCGCTTGTACAAGGCCAGTGCCTGGCCGACCACCTGATCCATGTTGTAGTACTTGTAGGTGCCCAGCCGGCCAAGGAAGGTGACCTTGGGCGTCTCGGCCGCCAGGCGTTCGTAACGCCGATACAGCTCGGCATTCTCCGCGCGTGGAATCGGATAATACGGGTCGCCCTCGGCCGAAGGATACTCGCGGGTGATGCTGGTACTCGGATGTTGCTGGCCGGTGAGGTGCTTGTATTCGGTAATACGCGTGTAGGCCACCGCTTCGTCCGGATAATTGACCGTGGCCACCGCCTGGAAGTGCTCCTGGTCCAGCGTGCTGTGTTCGAACCTGAGCGAGCGGTACGGCAGCTTGCCGTAGCAGTAGTCGAAATATTCGTCCACCGGCCCGCTGTATACCAGCTGGTCGTACTCCAGCTCGTCGCAGATCTCGCGGTAGTCGGTATTGAGCATCACCTTGATGTTGGGGTGATCGAGCATGCGCTCGAACATGCGCGTATAGCCGTGCAGCGGCATCTGCTGGAAGGTGTCGGTGAAGTAGCGGTCGTCGTCGTTGGTGCGGGTCGGCACGCGCGAGGTCACCGACTTGTCCAGCTGCGAGGGATCTAGCCCCCACTGCTTGCGCGTATAACCGCGGAAGAAGGTTTGGTAGAGCTCGCGGCCCACCTGATTGATCACCACATCTTCGCTGGTCTGGATGTCTGCCACCGGCTCGGCGCGGCCGGCCAGGAACGCTGCGGCCTGTTCTTCGGTGGCCAGTTGCAGGCCGTACAGCCGGTTCAACGTGGTCATGTTGATCGGGATCGGCACCTGCTGCTCGCCAACTTGCGCAAGCACGCGGTGCGCATACGGACGCCACTGGGTGAAGCTGGAGAGGTAATCCACGATGCGCTGCGCATTGGTATGGAAGATGTGCGGACCATAACGATGGATCAGCACGCCGGCATCGTCATGGAAATCGTAGGCATTGCCGCCGATATGCGGGCGACGGTCGAGCACCAGCACACGCTTGCCGAGGCCGGCGGCCAACCGTTCGGCCAACACGCTGCCGGCAAACCCGGCGCCGACGATGAGGTAATCGAAACCGCGCCGCGCGTTGCCGCGCGTGCGACGGGCGGCAAGCGGCGCCGCGGCTGGCGGGGTCATTGGGTCCAAGAAAGCGTCTCCTTCATCAAATCGTAGGTGTGGTCCCAGGACATATCGCCCAGCACGCCATCGGCGCGGTCGAGCAACTGTGCGCGATCGGCACTGTCCTGCAGTGCCGCTTCGCAGGCGGCCACGAACGCATCGGCGGTCGCGGCAATGCGCACCACGCCGGTGTCGCCATAGGTGCGCACCACATCGTGGATGGGCGTGGACACCACCGGGCAGCCGCCAGCGAGGTATTCGGGCGTCTTGGTCGGGCTGATGAAGCGCGTGGAGGCATTCATCGCAAACGGCATCAACGCCACCTCCCACCCGGAGAGATAAGCAGGCAGTTCGTCGTAAGTCTTGCCACCCAAATAGTGGATGTTGGCGGCCTGCGGCAGCTCGGAGGGGGCGATCTTGACCACCGGGCCAATCATCACCAATTGCCAGTGCGGCCGCTGCGTCGCGATCGCGCGTAGCAGCTGGACATCGAATCGCTCGTCGATGACACCGTAGAAGCCCAGCCGCGGGTGCGCGATGCCGGCCTGGTCGTCAGGCTCCTGCTGCGGCAAGCGCGCGGCGGCAAAATGCGCCACGTCCACGCTGCTCGGGAATGCGTGCGCGTTGGCGTGCAACGCGCGTTTAGCCTCCCAAATGCTGTAACCGCCGGTGAAGACCACATCGGCGCGCTGCAGCAGTGCACGCTCGCGTTGCACCAGCTCCGGCGGCGCACCACGAAAGGCCGACAGCTCGTCCATGCAGTCGTAGATGACCGTGCGCGCAGGCAGATGCGCACTGAAGCTCTGGCTCATCGGCGTGTAGTACCACAGCAACAAGTCGCGTACGCCCAGCTCGGCCAGGTAGCCATCCAGCAAGCGGCGTTGCACCTGCACGGCATCCTCGCCCTCACACCCGGCGGGCAGGCGCGGCACCAAGACGTGCACGCCGTGCTCTTCGCCACGCACCTCCAACCAGGGCTCGGCTGCATCGCAGGCGATGGGCTCTTCCCAGAACAGCACATTGGCATCGCGTGCAAAGCGCGACATCAGGTGCTGCGGTCGCTGATAGACAAAACTCCAGCGCAGATGCGACAGACACAACAGCGTGGGCCGCGCGGGATCGAACCGCGGCGTACTGTCGGATGGAACCGCGCGGCGGGTCTTGCCGATCGCGTATTGGAACTGACCAGCCCAACTCATGGAATGCCCTCGTAGGAAAGAAACGGGCCGTTGCGCATTACACGCGGGAAAAGCCAGTGGCGACCACGAGCGTGCTTACCGGCTCGCTGCGACGGCGCGTGTCCGGGCCGGGCGATAGCCGGGGCGCTGGTGCCGGCAGCTCGCGCGCACCTTCGCGCTCTGGCACGGCCGCCGCGGTGCGCGGGCGCGGCAAACGCGAACCGGCATAGCCATCCGGATACATCGACTGCCAACGCCAGGTGTCGCGACACATGCGGTCCAGGTCGTATTCCGCGGTCCAGCCCAGCAGCCGGTTGGCCAGCGCGGTGCTGGCGAAGTACACCGCCACATCGCCATCGCGACGCGGCGCGATGCTCAGCGGAATGCGCCTGCCACTGGCGCGCGCGAACGCGGCCGCCACCTCGCGCACGCTGTAGCCACGCCCGGTGCCCAGATTGACCACCAAGCCCTTGCGTTGGCGCTGCAGGTAATCGATGGCGTCCACATGTGCGCGCGCCAGATCCATCACATGCAGATAGTCGCGCACGCCGGTGCCGTCGTCGGTCGGATAGTCGTCGCCGAAAACCTGCAGTGCCTCGCGACGCCCCACTGCCACCTGTGCGATGTAGGGCATCAGGTTGTTCGGTACTCCTCGCGGGTCTTCGCCCAGATATCCGCTCGGGTGCGCACCCACCGGGTTGAAGTAGCGCAGCAACGCCGCGTTGAAATCCGGCCAGGCGGCGCTGAGGTCGCCGATCATTTCTTCCATCATCAGCTTGGTGCGCCCGTAGGGGTTGATCGCCTTCAGTGGCGCGCTTTCGTCGATCGGGCTGCGGTTGGCGTCGCCATACACGGTGGCCGAAGAACTGAATACCAGGTTGCACACCTTGGCAGTCCGCATCGCGCGCAGCAGCGCCAGCGTGCCGGTGACATTGTTGTTGAAGTACAGCAGCGGCTCGCGCACCGATTCGCCAACGGCCTTGAGCGCGGCAAAATGCAGGACGGCGTCGATGCGCTTGCCGATCAGTAAATCGGCAAGCTCGGGCGCACGCACATCCATGCGATGAAACTCCGGGCGAAATCCCATCAGATGCTGTAGATGGTCGAGCACGCGTTCGGAGGAGTTGCTCAAATTATCGACAATGCACACTTCGTGCCCACGCTGCGCCAGTTCCACGCAGGTGTGCGAGCCGATATAGCCGGTGCCGCCGGTGACCAGAATTCTCATTGTCGTCTGCCTCATAGGGGCGCTACTGCGCTGGCCTGCCGATGGCGCGGATGCATCACGTCGTATGCGTCGATGCGCGAGGGGTGATGTCGTCACGCCAGCAGTGGGTTTGCACCTGCGCCACGCAGGCGTGGCGGGCAGCACTGTTTCGAAGAGGGGTCGTGCATCACGTTCCAACGTCATCTACGGTAGGAGGCCGACCGTGAGCGCAACCGCAGGAAGGGGTGTGTGCCACGCGAGCGCAACGTTGACCGGAAGCTCACCTCGGCTGTGCGTTTTGCGCGCTGTGGCAATGCCCCCGAGTGACTGCACGGCAAGCGAGCGCGATGTGGCGTGCGCTAATGCGCGCCGAGAATCCACGAAAGAAGTGGCCCAATAAAAAGCCCGCGTCGCTCGATCAGCGACGCGGGCCCGGCAACAATGCGACAGCGTTACAGCGTGACCGCGCCGCCAGAGATGGTCAGCAAGGTGCCGGAGGTGTAACTGGCCGTGTCGGCCGCAAGCATGACATACGCCGATGCCAGCTCGACCGGCTGACCCGGGCGCCCCATGGGGGTCTGCCCGCCGAAGTTTTCCACCGATTCTTCGTCCATGCCGGAGGGAATGAAGGGTGTCCAGATCGGGCCCGGCAGCACCGCGTTGACGCGGATGTTCTTCTCCGCCAGCACACCGGCCAGGCCGATGGTGAGGTTGGCCAGCGCGCCCTTGGTCGCGGCGTAGGGCAGAATGTTGGGCGTAGGTTTCTTCGACTGCACCGAGGCGGTGTTGATGATGGAGCCGCCGTCGGTCATGAGCGGCACCGACAGGCGTACCAGATTGAAGGCCGCATGCACGTTGGTGTCGAAGGTCTTGCGCCATTCGTCCAGGGTGATGTCCTCGAAGGTCTCGAAGTACTTCTGGTAACCGGCGTTATTGACCAGAATATCCAGGCCGCCCAGGGTGCTGTTGACTTTGTCGACCAAGGCCGCTGCCTGGCTGGGGTCGCTGATGTCGCATCCCACCAGCAGCGCCTTGACGCCGGCCTTTTCGATCAAGGCGCCAATGCGCGCGGCGTCTTCCTGCTCATCGGGAAGAAAGGCAATCGCCACATCCGCGCCTTCGCGTGCATAGGCAATGGCAACCGCAGCGCCGATGCCGCTGTCGCCACCGGTAATCAGTGCACGCTTGCCTTTCAACTGGCCGTGGCCTACGTAGCTGTCTTCGCCATGGTCCGGGCGCGGATCCATCTTCTCGGTGCGGCCGGGAAAGCTTTGCTTCTGTGGCTTGAAGGGCGGGCGTGGATAGTTGGGTACGGGCATCGTGGTCTCCTGGCAGTGACTTTGTTGGTTGCACGCCAGTGTGGTGACGCAAACGTAAATATCCGGGCTAAACGATGTGCGCATGGCGTGTGTTGCCGATCGCGCCCTGTGCGCGGCAGGCAGTACACCGGCAATGCGGTGGCATGCAGAACAGCGCGGCTGCACGTAAACTTCATGCGGTTTTGCCGAGGACGCTCGATACTGCGCGCATCGCCAGGAGGTCATCCATGTTCTTGCGTCGTAATGGGCTGTCGTTGTGTCTGCTTGCGTTGACTATCTTCTTCATCGGTTGCCAGGTCTATGCCGGATTGCACGCGTACAACGATGAGTTGCGCGAGCAGGGGCAGCCGACGCTGCTGCTGTCTGCGTATCTGCACAGCCCGCATTTCATGTCTGCATTGTTCGAAAACTGGGAGAGCGAATTCCTGCAGATGGGGATGTACGTGCTGCTCACCGTGAAGTTGCGTCAGGTGGGCTCTGCCGAATCGCGCCCGCTCGCTCCCACGGAAGAAACCGTTGAGATCAAATCCGGACCCACGCCCTGGCCGGTACGTGCCGGTGGGGTATGGAGACGGCTGTACGACCACTCCCTGGCAATCGCGTTCGCGGCGCTATTCCTGATGAGCTTTGCGCTGCACCTGGTCGGCAGTTGGCGGCTGGAGGTAGCGGAACGTGCGCAGAAGGGCTTGCCACCGGTCACGGTGTTGGAGCATTTCACCAGCGCATCGTTCTGGTTCGAATCGATGCAGAACTGGCAGAGCGAGTTCCTGGCGGTGTTCTCGCTGGTGGTCTTGACCATCTGGTTGCGGCAGAAGGATTCGCCGCAGTCCAAGCCGGTCGAGGCGCCGCATTCGCAGACTGGCGGGTGAAGCGGCTTGAGCCGTTTGCGAGGCGGCGAGGCGTGCGAAGCCGGGCCTGCGCGCTCCACTGTGAGAGTGAATCGCCAGATACGCACTTCACGCAACCACCGGGCTTCGTTCACCACCCCGCAATGCCTGCGCGCCTAGCGTTGGGTGATGACGACCACGCAGGAGATGAGCATGGGCAGCGAACCGAAAAAGCCTTGGGGCCCGGAAGACGACCAGAAAAAGCCGTTTACGCCGCAGGAGCGTCGCAACGAGGATGTCGAATGGAAGGTGCACGACATGCCCGACGATGATCCTGACGTCAACAAGGCCGATCCCGAACACGACTACGAACGGCCGGACGGATCGGAAAAACGCTGAAGCAAGCCGCCAGTATCGCTGGAGCGCCCGCCGCGCGGGCGCTGTTCGTTTGCCTGGATGCATGTGTCTCAACGCACTGCATATCGCATGCGCGCCGCACTATCGCCTAGTGGTGATGGTGATAGCCCACATCGGCGGCGATCTTGCCGCGGAACACACGGTACGACCACACCGTATAGCCGAGCACCAGCGGCAGCAGTACCACCAGGCCCACCATCGGGAAGATCTGCGAAGAGGGCGGCGAGGCCGCCTGCCAGATGGTGTAACTCGGCGGCACCAGATACGGCCACATGCCCAACACCAGGCCAATGAAGCCCAACACGAAGATCGCCAGGGTCAACAGGAAGGGCCATGCATCGCTGCGCGAGCTGTCGCTGCTGCGCCATAGCGCAAGCGCTATGCCTGCGGTCATCAGCGGAATCGGCGACAGCCACCAGAAATTGCCGTGCTCGAACCAACGCGCCATCACATGCGAGCTCAGGAACGGCAGCCACGCGCTGACCAGCACGACGAAGGTCACCACCACGCCCACCAGCGGCTTGGTCAGCTGCCGCGCCAAGGTGTGGGTGCGCCCATCGGTCTTGAGGATCAACCAGGTGCTGCCAAGCAGTGCATAACCGAATACCAGCGCAGCACCGGTGAGGATGGTGAACGGGCTGAACCAGCCGAACACGCCGCCGGTATAGCGCCCGTTGGTAAGCGGCATGCCTTCCACCAGCGCGCCGAGGATGATGCCTTGCGCGAACGCGGTCAGGATCGAGCCGGCAATGAACGACAAGGTCCACAGCCGCCGCGAGCGCTGTGCCTTGAAACGGAATTCGAACGCCACCCCACGAAACACCAGCGCCATCACCATCAACAGCACCGGTAGGTACAGGCCGGACAGGATCACCGCATACGCCGTGGGAAACGCAGCGAACAGACCGGCGCCGCCAAGCACCAGCCAGGTTTCGTTGCCGTCCCAGATGGGCGCGGCGGTGTTCATCATCAGGTCCACTTCCTGTTCGTCGCGCGCGAACGGCGCCAGCATGCCCAGCCCGAGCACGAAGCCGTCCAGCACCACGTACATCAGCACGCCGAAACCGATCACGCCAAACCACACCACCGGCAACCAGTAACTCAGTTCCATGGCGTGTTCTCCTGTTCCAGTGACGTCTCTGCTGCAGACAGCGGGCGTGCCGGCGTGTGGTCGCCACCGGCCACATCCGGCCCGTCGCGGCTGGGTTGCGGCCCGGCGCGTACCAGCTTGGTCAGATAAAAGATGCCGAAGCCGAACACGAATGCGTAGCCCAGCAAATACACCAGCAGCGATACCGCCACTGTCGCAGTCGATTGCGGGCCCACCGCGTCGGCAGTACGCAGCAGCCCGTACACCACCCACGGCTGGCGCCCGATCTCGGTGACGAACCAGCCGGCCACCAGCGCCATGAATCCCGCCGGCAGCATGAGGTTCCATGCCAGGATCAGCGGCCTGGCATGCAGGCGTCCACGCCACCATGCAATGGCCGAGATCCACGCCAGCAACAGCATCGTCATCCCCAGACCCACCATGATGCGGAAGGCGAAGAACACCGGCGCCACCGGCGGCCGTTGATCGGGCGGCACCGACGTCAGCGGCGTAATGTCGCCGTCTGCGCTGTGGGTCAGGATCAGGCTACCCAGGCGCGGGATGGCCACCTCATAGTCGTTGCGCTCGGCCTCTGCATTGGGCAGCGCAAACACCACCAACGGCACGCCGGCGCCATGGCCTTCGCTGTGCCAGTGCGCCTCCATCGCGGCGACCTTGAGCGGCTGATGTTCCAACGTGTTGAGCCCGTGCTGGTCGCCCACCAGTATCTGGATCGGCAGCACGATGGCGGCAAATGCCACCGACAAGCGCAACATGCGGGCGCCGGCATCCACATGCAGCCCTTTGCGCAGGTAGTAAGCGCCGACGCCGCCAACCACGAAGCAGGTGGTGATGAACGAGCCCAGGGCCATGTGCACCAGACGATACGGAAACGACGGGTTGAAGATGATCTGCAGCCAGCTGACCGGTTGCACGATGCCGTTGACCATCGCGTAGCCACGCGGGGTGTGCAGCCAGCTGTTGGACGACAAGATCCAGAACGTGGACACCAGCGTGCCGATCGCCACCATGCAGGTGGCGAAGAAATGCAGGCGTTCGGAAACCCTGCCCCAGCCGAACAGCATCACCCCCAGGAAGCTGGCTTCCAGGAAGAACGCAGTAAGCACCTCATAGCTCAGCAACGGGCCGATCACACTACCGGCAATGCGGCTCAGCTCGGGCCAGTTGGCGCCGAACTGGAAGGCCATGACGATGCCGCTGACCACACCCATGCCGAACGACACCGCAAAGATGCGCAACCAGAAAAAGTACAGCCGCTTCCAGGTCTCGTCGTGCGTGCGCAGCCACCGCCATTCCAGAAAACCGAGTAGGTTCGCCAGGCCAATAGTGAAGGCCGGAAACAACACATGGAACGAAATGACGAAGGCGAACTGGATACGGGACAGCAGCAGCGCTTCCACAGGTTTCTCCTAACGCCTGGTCGGGTACGGTAGTGCCGGCACAGGGGCCACGGGACGGGATGCCGGCCGGTCAGGCGCAGCTGGCACCTGCCCGGCGCGCGAGCAGCGGGACGTGGCAGCGCAAGACCACCGCGTGCCGACGCATATTTCCAACACCAAGCCTGCGCCCATCACGCGCGGAAAAGATTGACCTGGCGCACCGTGGGGCACCTTGCTCCCCCTTAGAATCCCGCTGCGATCACGGCAGGCGTGCAACGCACCAATCAAGCGAGCCCAACCGGTGGGCGCATCATCCTTGGCGTAAGTGACGCAGGCAACGCGGCGCCAGCCAATCGGCGAGCACGGCATTCATCGAGCCGGGGGTAAGGCGCAGCGCATCGCGCACGGCCTTGATCGCTTCCGCATCGGTCAGGTGCGGGCGCGCGTTGTATGCCGCGCAGACTGCCCGGATCGTGCCTTCGGGAATGCCATCGAATGCGTAATAGCCAAGCTGGCCTCGGCGGTGTTCGCCACGCCAGTAGTCCAATTCGGTTTGCACATCGGCCTGCACGGGCGCCGAGACTGCGTGCATGGGACACCTCGCTCGCTGGATCGGGCGAGTGTTCGCCGCACCCCAGAAGGAATGCGTGAGCGCGTTGTGCACGCTGCCTCCACAAGCGGTGCGTAGGCTGTGGGTAACCCAGCAGACCCGATGCGGTTCCTGAGGTTCATGCGGCGCCATGGTGGCGTCGGCTTACGTCAGCCCCGGCTGATATCCTGGCTCCGATACAGGCACGCAAGCGAGCTCAGCCAGCGCTCGATCAAGACGGCACCCGTCGTTGGACTGGCGCTGCCGCGGCAAACCTTGCACTCCTTGGCGTTTCGGCATTCTCGACGCGGCGGCCTACCCAGAGCGTGACGCTTGGCACTGGCGCGAACGAGCGCTTCCATGCGTACTTCGCTCACCACCCTCAGGGCGGGCTCGACTGGGGGAAGGGCGCCGCATCATTCACAGAGCGTGACAGCAACAGGCAATTTTCGATGTGGTGTGTCAGCGCATTTCGCGCGGCCCTCACAATTCTCAACTGAACATGTATCAGTCATTGCGGACAGAAGCGCTCATGGACCGTCTTTCCTGCGCCATCATCGACGACGACGTGGAGTTCTGCGATCAGGTGGTTGAACTTGCCACCGATAGCGGCTTCCATGCCAAGGGCATTCACACCCTTGGCGAAGCCAGCCGCTGGCTGGACATCAACTTTCCCGACCTGTTGGTAGTGGATGTTGGCCTGCCAGACGGCAGCGGTTTCGATCTGATCGAACGGCTCGACCCGGACCACACCCCGCAGATCGTTGTGGTGTCGGGCGATTACGCGCGCGAAACCCAGGGCCGCGCCCAGCAGTTCGGGGTCAGCGAATTCCTGACCAAGCCGTTCGCGCCCGAACGCCTGGAACGGGTGCTCGGGGGACTGCGCGAAGCGCAACAGGGCAACCTGGGCATCGTCGGCAACAGCGACAGCATCGTCATGCTGCGCAAGGACATCGTGCGCGTGGCGCCGACCGATCTGAATGTACTGGTGACCGGCGAAACCGGCACCGGCAAGGATCTGGTGGCGCGCGCCATCCACCGTGTGTCCGGTCGCCGCGGACGCTTCGTACCGGTCAATTGCGGGGCCATTCCGGAGGAGCTGCTGGCCAGCCAGTTGTTCGGCCACGAGCGCGGCAGCTTCACCGGCGCCGACCGTCGGCATGCCGGGTTCCTGGAGCAGGCCGCAGACGGGACGCTGTTCCTGGATGAAATCGGCGAGATGCCCAAGCGGCTGCAGGTGTATCTGCTGCGGGCGATCGAATCGCGCAGCTTCATGCGCGTGGGCGGCAACGAGGAAATCGCACTGGATGCGCGCGTGGTGGCAGCCACCCATCAGCACGTGCAGCGCGAGCAGGCGGTGCTGCGCGAAGACCTGTTCTACCGTCTCAACGAATACCCGATCCAGGTGCCGCCGCTGCGCGAGCGCCGCGGCGACGCGCGCCTGCTTGGCTTGCGCGCGATCGACGAGCTCAACGCCAAATACGGCAAGCGCAAGTTGCCGACCAAATCGTTGCTGCGCTACCTGGCCTACCATGCCTGGCCGGGCAATGTGCGCGAGCTGCGCTCGTTCATCCACTATCTGTATCTGCGCTCCGATGGCGATCTGTTGAGCGCTCCGGATGTGGAGCAGACCGTGCCGCAGGCCGATCAGGACGGCTTGCTCATTCCTGCCGGCTGGACCATGCGCCAGGCCGAAGACGCGATGATCGAATCGGCACTGGCGCGTACGCGCTTCAACAAAAAGGCCGCCGCGCGCGAACTGGGCATCAGCGTGCGCACCTTGCATAACCGGCTCAGCGACAAGGATGCGGAGTGAGCGACGCACCGCGTGGGCAGCGGCGCGAGTTGCTGCACCAGTTGCGCAACCGTCTCAACGTGATGGGCTTTGCGTTGTATGCGTTGCGCAACGAGAGGTCAAAGCCGCTGGAAACGCTGCGCACGGCGCATCAGGCCGCTGTCGAACTGCTCAATCAGCTCGGCGAGCAAGAGCGCGCCCTGCAGCAGCCCGGCGTGGAACCGGGCGATAACGGCCAGCCCGCCTGCGCCGATCAGTGATTGACCGTCTCGCTCTGGTGGCTGAGCAAGCTGGCGATCGTGCGCGGGTTATAGGGCTTCATGCAGTACGACAGATGCGCAAAGCGCTGCGGCAGCGTATAGCGGTCGTAGCCGGAGCAGAAGGAGAACGGCACGCCGCGCTTCATCAATGCATCGGCGACCGGAAACACCGCCTGGCCGCGCACGTTGACATCCAGCAAGGCGCCATCGATGGCCTGACCCGACGCCACCAGCGAGAGCGCGTCGGGCACATTGCCGACCGGTCCCACCACGTTGACGCCGGCTTCCACCAACAAGTCGTTGAGCGCTTCGGCCAGCAAGTAATCGTCCTCGACAACAAGAATGCGGCGGCCGGCGAGTGCAGTGTCGTGCATGACAGGCTCCAGAGCGGTGGCGTTTCAGGCAACGCGCGCAAGCATGGTGCTCGCACTGCAGGTTAACGCGGCGCGCAAGCAGACGCTTCCAAGACCGGTCTCTGCAATGCGCGCGCGTGATGGGAATAAGTGCTGCATGGCAGTCCGGCGTGCTTTACGCAATCATTACCGATTGCGCTTGAACCCAGCGCTGCGACGATAGTGCCGCCATGACCGACGACGAAACTTCCACCAACGACATCGCCACGGACGCGAACACGCAGCCGCCCTTATTCGTGCTTGGCGTGGGCGCCGCAGGCATGGACGCCGATCGTCTGGCAGAAGTGCTCGATGCGGTTGGCGGCGCTTCGAATCTGGCCATCATGCTGCTGTTGCGCGACCGCCAATTGTTGGATGAGGCGCGCCTGCGCGAACTGCTTGGCAGTCAGGCCACCCTGCTGTCGGTGCCCAATGATGGTGAGCGGCTGCAACCGGGTCGCTTCTATCTGCCTCCGGCCGATACGGTCGTGACCCTGGAAGAAGGGCGCATCCGCCTGCGCGCCTTGTCCGGCGGCGAGAGCGACCACGGGCTGATCGACAGCTTCTTCGTCTCGATGGCGCATGACCAGGACGGCAATGTGATCAGCCTGATCATGGGGCGCTTCGATGGCGACGGCACGCTGGGAACCGCGGCGATCCGCGAATGCGGCGGTCTGGCGCTGGCCGTGGACGACGCCGCACTGCATGGGCTGGACCTGCGCAGCGCCAGCAACCCGGCCGCCATTACCGACGACATCCTGCCGTTGCCGCAGATCGCTGAACGTATCGCTGCGCACATGCAGCGCCACCACGGCTTTGGTCATCCGCTACCGATGGGTGTGCGCAACGGTAGCGAGAGCGACAAGCTCAGCCAGGTCGCCGCCATCCTGCGCAATACCACCGGCCACGATTTTCATGGTTACAAGCGCGCCACCTTCCTGCGCCGCGTGCAACGGCGCATGCAGGTCGCACAGGTTGAAACCTTGGAGCAGTATCTGGAGATATTGCGCAATCGTTTCGACGAGCCGTTGCAGCTGTTCAACGACCTGCTGATCGGCGTCACCAAGTTCTTTCGCGACCGCCGCGAGTTCGAATTCCTCGAGGAACAGGTGATTCCGCGGCTGTTTCAGGGCAAACACACCGGCGACAGCCTGCGCATCTGGGTGCTGGGCTGCTCTACGGGCGAAGAAGCCTATTCGCTGGCGATGCTGCTGCGCGAACATGCCGAGACCCTGGACACCGCGCCACGCATCCAGATCTTCGCCAGCGATATCGACGGGCGCGCACTGGCCACCGCGCGGGTGGGGCGCTATGCCTCCAGCATCGTCGGTGAAGTTGCGCCCGAGCGGCTGCGGCGCTGGTTCGTCAAGGAAGGCGACACCTATGTGGTGAGCAAGGAGCTGCGCGAGCTGTGCGTGTTCTCCCAGCACAGCATCGTCAAGGACCCGCCGTTTTCGCGGTTGGATATGGTGTCGTGCCGCAATCTGCTGATCTATCTGGATGCCGAATTGCAGAATCGGGTGATCCCGATCTTTCATTTCGCCATCCGTCCGGGCGGTTATCTGTTCCTGGGCAATGCCGAAAACGTCTCGCGGCACGCGCAATTGTTCACCCCGGTGGAGCGGAGCTTTCGGGTCTTCCAGCGCATCGATACCGACAGCAATGTGCACGCGACCTTTCCGACCATGCAACTTGCGGGTGCCGGCAGGGCGCCTGCCCCGCCGATACAGCAGCGTAGCCCCAGCAACGCACTGGTGCGCGCTGGCGAGCGCATCGCCGACCGTTACGCGCCGGCGTATGCGGTGCTGGACGAGCAATTCGAGGTGCTGCATTTTTCGTCGCAGGCCGGGCGCTTCATCCGCCCTGGCGGTGGCACGCCCAGTCTCAACCTGCTCAACCTGATCCATCGCGATTTGCGCCTGGACTTGCGCAGCGCGCTCAGCCGCGCCGAACGCGACCGTTCACCGGTGCACGTCAAGGGCATCCAGGTGCACGAAGACGCGGCGACCTGGGCGGTGAACCTGTTCGTCGAGCCGACCGCCGACTCGGACGTGCCGCGCGGCTACGTGGTGCTGTTCCAGGAAGTGGAAGCGCGCGAACCGGTGGAGCTGCCCGCCCCAGACGACAGCGTGCACGACGATGGTCATGTGCAAGTGCTGGAAAACGAGCTGCGTATCACCCGCGAGCGCCTGCAATCGATGATCGAAGAGCTGGAGAGCACCAACGAAGAGCTCAAGTCCTCCAACGAGGAATACCAGTCGCTCAACGAGGAACTGCAGAGCGCCAACGAGGAGCTGGAAACCTCCAAGGAAGAGCTGCAATCGGTCAACGAGGAAGTGACCACCGTCAACGGCGAACTGGCCCATCGCGTGCAGGAGCTCGCGCATGCCAACAGCGATCTGAAAAACCTGCTGGAAAGCACCCAGATCGCCACCGTCTTCCTCGACAACGAATTGCGCGTCACCAACTTCACCCCGGCCGTCACCGACATCCTGCCGCTGGTGGAAAGCGACATCCAGCGCCCGATCAGTCACATCAAGCTGCATGTGGATTACGACCAACTGCAGGATGATGCGCGACGGGTGATCCGCACCCTGGCCGTGCTCGATCGCGAGATCGAGAACCCCACCACGCATGCGCGCTACATGGTGCGCGTGTTGCCGTATCGCACCGTGGACAATTTCATCGGTGGTGCGGTGCTGACCTTCATGGACGTGACCCCGCTCACGCGCGCCGAGCGTGCGCTACGCAGCAGCGAGCAACGCCTGCGCACCTTGATGGAAGGCATCCCGCAGCTGGTGTGGCGCTCGCTCGATGGCGGCCGCTGGACCTGGTCCAGCCCCCAATGGTCCAGCTATACCGGCCAGGGCGATGCCGAAAGCCTGGAGCTGGGTTGGTTGCAGGCGGTGCACCCGGACGATCGCGAGCCGACCATGAATGCCTGGCTGAAAAGTGCGTCCAGCGGCGGGCTGGATATCGAACACCGTTTGTTCAATGCGGCCGAACAAGGCTACCGCTGGTTTCATACGCGCAGCGCACCGGTGCGCGATGAACGCGGCCAGGTGCTGGAATGGCTGGGTACCTCCACAGAGTCGGACAACCTGCGCCGGCTGCAGGAAGAACAGCGCGTATTGGTAGCCGAGTTGCAGCACCGCACGCGCAATCTGATCACGGTGGTGCAGTCGGTGGCCAAGCAGACCGTGCAGACCAGTCAGAGCATGTCCGAGTTCGCGGTCAAATTCGAGGATCGGCTGGACGCGTTGTCGCGCGTGCAGGGGCTGCTGTCGCAGTCGGACAATATGCCGACCACCATCGGCGCCTTGCTGCGCATGGAACTGGATGCGTTGGGGGCCGAGCCGGATCAAAGGCGCATCGTGGTGGAGGGGCCGAACGTGGCGTTGCGCAAATCCACCGTGCAGACGCTTGCATTGGTACTGCACGAATTGGCCACCAACGCGCTCAAGCATGGCGCCTTGGCGGTGGACACCGGCACCTTGTCGATCCGCTGGGAGGTCGTCTCCGGCAGCGATACGCCCGCGTGCCTCAAGCTGTTGTGGATCGAGGAAGGCGCCAGCAATCAGCCGCGCGACGACCGTGATGAAGTCAGCGGTTTCGGGCGCCGCCTGATCGAAAAGGCCTTGCCCTACAGCCATGGCGCACAGACGCGCTACGAGCTCAGCGACATGCGCCTGGAATGCGAGATCCAATTGCCGCTCAATCCGGCGAACGGGTGAGTTGGATCGCAAGGCGTTGCGGGCTGCAGGGGTATCGCCGCTGGAGCGCGCAGGGCGTGCACATGTACAGCCCGGCACATGGTGTGATGCGTAGGACCGAGTGCCAGGCACTGTCCTGGCGATGATGACGACGTACACAACCATTCAGACCGCTAGTGAAAGAGCGCTGTACTGAGAGCAAGACACTCGTGCCTTGCGTGCGTGCCTCTCACTGGCAACTCTGCTGCGCGTGCTTGTACATCTAACAACGTGGCGTTGCGCTGTACACGTGCAGCCAACGGAAAATACTGCGCGATGATGCAGATCCTGCGGCCGATTCGGCTTTCGCAGTGCGCGTTGTGCAACTGAAGCTGCGTGAAACCAGTGCCGCACCGACCTTTGCCCCCGTCAAAAAGTTGGCGCGCATTGTGCGTAACCACTGAGGTCATCGAGATGTACACAGTGGAGTAGTCATGATTACGCGTATTCTTCAGTTGTCCGCCCGAGTGGCGAGCAATGCTTGGGTCGAGATCGGCGTGGGCGCCGATGCCGACATTCTGGTCGCCGACCGTGGCGGCAAACGCGAGGAGCGCGCCACTTTCGGTCGGCGCGCTCCGGGGCAGCAGCGCTCGATCCATTTGCAGGAGCCCGGCGGATTGGGCGGCGTGGATCTGGCCATCTGGGAAACCCAACGCTGCGCCATTGCGCTGTGCGGTTTCGTCTGCACTGCATCGGCAGACGGCACCACTGCGGCGACCTGGTTGAGTCAGGACGGCAGCGCGGTGTATGCCGCCGGATTGCGCAATGTGATGGACATCGGCGGACGCCTGCAGATGGGATTCTCGTTGCTCGTCGCCTCATCGGCGAGCATGCCCACCTACCGGCCGCTGTGTATCGACGCGGACCTGAGCAAGTGGCTGCACATGGGCGGCGCAGAGGCCATGCGCCATCTTACGCCCTGGCGACTGGAGCGCTGCACCGCTGCGGCAGGCGTCCGGCCAGAGTGGGCGAGCGAGGCGGCCTCGGCGCGGATCGCACGGGTGTGAGCGCGCGCGCCACGCAGCCACGAAAGAAGGGGCCCAGCGGGCCCCTCATCGTTTTGGTAGTGCTGATGGATCCTGATTGTCGCTTGGTGGCGAGCGCGCCGCGAGCAGGTCAACCGACCGATGGCAGACTGGCAATCGCTCAGTTGTTCTCGGATTCCCCAGCGCTGTCGTCCAGCGCGCGTTGCTGCGCGTCGATGTGTTGCTGCTTGCCGTAAGTGCCGCTCTGGCCGAAGTTGGGTTGGGTGCTGCCATCGCGTTCCGGGTGACCGTCGGGTTCGCCTTCGCCCAAGCTGCCACCGCGGCCATGACCGCGTTGATGCAACGCTTCCGGCGCGCCGTCGCGCGGCGGCTGTGCGTCGCGGGTCTGGACCGCCGATGGATCCTTGCGGCCCCGGCCATTCACCGATGCGTCGGGACCGTTGCCGCGGTAAGCCGATTGACGTTCATCGTGCGTGTTGAGTCTGGATTTTTCGTTCATGCCAACTCCTGTGCAGTGCAATGAAAAAGCCCGGAGCGTGATGGCCCCGGGCTGGTGACGGGTGCAACTGCACCCATCGGGTTTAACGCTGGATATCGCCGGTGGTGGAACCGGCGCCCGGGCCTGCACCCAGATCTGCACCGGTGACGCGGTCCAGTTCGGGATTGGAGAGCAGGCGTTCGGACATGGCATCCAATGCCGCGGTCTGCGTGGCATCCAGCGCAACCGTGGCAGAGCCGTCGCCACCATCGACGGCGGCCTGCGCTTCGCGGTCTGCAATCACCTCCCACTGTTCGCCGGCATTCCACGGGCCGATCATGTCGCCCTCGCCCTGCGAGGTGTTGTAGTACTTGTCGGTGAAGCGCGGGTCGCCCGGCAACTTGCCCGGCGGGAAGTTCGGCTCGATCGAGTACAAGGCTTTTTCGAACGACTTCTGGTGCGCCACTTCGCGCGTCATCAAAAAACGCAGCGCATCCACGATGCCCGGATCGTCGGTGACGTTGATCAGGCGCTCATACACCAGCTTGGCACGCGCTTCGGCCGCGATATTGGAGCGCATGTCGGCCGTGGGGCAGCCGATGCTGTCGACATACGCCGCCGTCCACGGCACGCCGCTGGAATTGACCAAGGCCGGGCCACCGCCATACAGAATCTGCTGGGTATGGCTGGTGCTGTTCTGAGTCATGTTGCGCATCTCCATGGCTTCTTCCATGCCCTCGGAGAGCACTGCCTTGGGCCCCTTGTTGAGCATGGCGATGATCGAGCCGATGATTTCGAGATGGCTGATCTCTTCGGTGGCGATGTCGAACAGCAGATCCTTGCGGCCCGGATCGTCTTCGCCCAGTGCCTGGGTGAAGTAGCGCATTGCAGCGGCAAGTTCGCCCTGCGGTCCGCCGAACTGTTCCAGCATCAATGTCGCCAGATCCGGATTGGGCTGGGCGACGCGGACGGTGTACATCAAACGCTTGTTGTGCATGAACATGGGTGGTGCTCCATGGCTGGTGCCCGGCAACTACGACCACTCAGGGAGCGGGCAGAAACGTGGGGCTCTGGCTTTCGGGGGGATGCCCGCAGGGATATGACGCAGGACGGCGGTGCCGTCCTGCGCGGTGACTCAGGCGGCCTTGCTGGCCTTGGATGCCTTCTGGTTGCCGCCTTGCTCGGCGAGCAGGGTCAGCTTTTCGTCGGTGGCCTTTTCTTCTTCCAGCGTGGCAAGCAGCAGCGGCAATGCATCGGCATAACCGAGTTGCTTGGCTATGGCGGCAATGGTGCCGTACGAGGCGATTTCGTAATGCTCCACCTTCTGCGCACCGCCGATCAGTGCCGCATCGCGCACCGGGCCGGCCTCGATTTCATCGATGACCTCGCGGCTCTCCTCCACCAGGCCTTCCATCGCAGCGCATTTGATGCGCTTGAGCTTGATGCCCAGAACCTCGACGACCTGGTCGATGCGTTCGATCTGGCCTTGGGTTTCTTCCAGATGAGTTTCGAAGGCCTGCTTCAGTTTCGGCTCGGTGGCCGCACGCGCAAGACGCGGCAGCGACTTGGTCAGCTGCTTCTCGGCGCTGTAGATGTCCGACAGCTCGTGGATGAAAAGGTCTTCGACAGTCTTGATCGCCATGTGTGGCTCCTTTGGTTGGTCAGAGGGTGGGTCGCTGCGGTTCGCCATGTCGGTGGCGATGCCTTGATGAGTTCGCGTTGCACGCCTGCGAACAAGCGTGCCGATGCATCGCGTACGACAACTTCGAAAACGCCAAGGTGCGTCTCGCTCGCCCGCAGAGCAGGATTGCGAGCACATCACCTGACCTTCCAAAACGCGCCGTTTCCATCGCTTCGATCTCCAGGCGGTACCGCGTGGTCGCTACGCTAGTCCTGCGAGTGTTAGCGGGATTGGTGGAAACGGTGATCCCGATGCGATGGCGACCTGTGCCGTGATGCAAGCCGCGCTCGCTGCGTGCGCGATGAAAGGCCATTCGATTGGCGCGCCTGCTACAGCGATTACATGTGCATGAGTGCGGCGACGCTTCCGCGTCGCTGCACTCCAGCATCGATCCACGTCGATGCGGTACAACGGCGGTCGAACTTTTTGCGAGGCCCGTGCGATGACGCCGCTGGACAAACCCTTACGTCGCCAACTGCAGATCGGCGACCAGGCATATACCCTGATCATCGATCCGCAAGGTTTGAAGTTGGTCGAGAAAGGCAAGCGCAAAGGCGTGGCCTTGCGCTGGGACGAACTGGTCAGCGGCGACGCCGCGCTGGCCAGTGCATTGCAGGCTTCGCTTGAAGATCGTTAGCGTGGCGATGCCGAGCAGCGTCTAGAGCGGCGAATGAAACGACTGCGTACGTCGCCTGGCGGGCGCGGCTGGTGCTCGGTGCGGTCGCGCATACTCTGCGGTTCGCTTGCGCCATCCACGCCGACCTGAAGCGTGCTTGATAGGCTGTTGACGCTGCCCTGGGCGCCGATCGATATTCCCACGACCAGAACAGGTGCAATGGTTGGCCCGGCACGACCTCCTGCAGTGCTGGCCTTCGGTAGAGGCCACTGCACATCACTCCCAGCACACATGCCCTCTGCAATCGGCACGCAGGCCACCACCGCGCCCGCATCGCTCAGCGTGTGGCGAACAACCGCGCCAGCTCGCGCACCGCCGCTTCCGATGCGGCGCGATCGGGCATGGCGTCCGCGTTATTGAAGTCGTGCGCGCCCTGCGCTTGCACCAACAATCCGTCGCGTCGCGGCACGACGTTGAGATTGTGGCCGCGCCAGACCAGGCCATAGGTGACTTCCGGTTGCGGGATCAGGCGCGCGGTCTGCCCGCGTACCGGAATCACGCTGTCGTCGCCCAGCAAGGCGCGCGCACCGTAGCCAGTGGCGTTGATCAGGATCTTCTCGCGCAGATCGCCGAATTGGCGCGGATGCTCGAACTCGCGCGTGTAGAGCTCGCCGCCTGCCTGCAGGAAGTCATCCATCAACAGCCGCGCATAGGCGCTGAGGTTGAAGGTGAGCTGGCTGTAACGGCGCACGAACGGCACCGGATATGGATGACCACCGGGCGCCACCGGCTGCGAGCGCGGGCCCAGATCATCGAGCAGTTCGCGCTCCAGCGGCGGATAGTCCGGCTCATGCGCTTCGGCAGAGGCGATAGGTTGATCGAAGGGCACATCCGAGAGCACATAGCCATCGCGCCATTCAATGGGCTCGCCGGGCAGGCCCAGCAAGGTCTGATAGCGGCGAAACGACGTGCGCGCCATCGCTTCCCAGCGCGTCTTGAAGTCTGCGGTGGCGTACTCGCTGGTGCACACGCGCGAATCCGGCGACCACACGCCTGTGGCATAGAACGAGCGCATATCCGGCAGGCGCTCGCGCGCGTAGATGCGCACACGCAAGCCGGCGCGCTGCGCCACCAGGGCGGCGGTCAAGCCGATTGCGCCACAGCCGATCACCGCCAGCTCGCGCGCAGCCGGGTCGGCCGCACGCACCAACCGTAACGCCTGTTCGGCGGCACCCCACGAGAGCGACCACCCACTGCCGCCATGCCCGTAGTTGTGCACCACCGTCTTGCGCCCGAGACGCTCGGCTTCGATCCGCGGCCCCTGCGCGCGGAACGGGCGCGTGCAGCCGTTGATGGCGATGATGCGATCGACCGAAGCGCGCATCGGCGCCAATGGCGGGGTCGCCGCGAACGGCGCAGGCAGGCCATCCGGTGGCGTCGCCGGCAGCGTCGCGGGCGGCATGGCGAGCGTCTTGTCGGTTGCTGCCCAGCTGGCGGTGGAGGCGGCCGCCAGCGCAACACCTGCGCTGCGTAGAAAATGACGACGATGCATGCAACTCCCTTACGTGGTGTGGTGGGTGATGTGGTCGCCATGATGCGGCTCGCCACCCCTGCGGATGCACGCTGCGGCCATCGACATGTGCCGTCTGCCCACGGGCGGCGACCGAGCGCGGCCTGCGCAGGGCCGGCATGCGTCCAGCATAGCGCGCGCATCTGCCGCGGCCGTGGCCCGGCACCCTGGTTTCGCACCGCAATCCTGGCGCTTGATGCCGCGCTGGCGGCCATTCGTCGCCCGGGGCTTTCGCAGTGGCGTGCGCCGGCTATGCTCGCTCCCGTCCCATCCCAACGAGCTGCCTGCCTGTGTCTGCCAGCGTCTTCCTGATCGTGCGTATCGTGTTCGCCTGGGCCGCCGCGTTGGTGGTGGCAGGGATCATGTGGACGCAGGTGTTCGGCTCCATCGGCCCGATCTTCGCGTTGGCCTGCATGGTCTTGCTGACGCTGGCGTTGATGAGTTCGGTCACCCATGTGCGGCGCGTGCGCCTGATCGCCGATCGGCTGGACCATACCACCTTGTCCACCCGCCAGCGCCGCCAGATCGAAGTGCCGCTGGATGTACAGGCCAGCTTCGCGGTGATGGAAGAGGCGGTGCGTGCGCTACCGCGCGTGCAGGACATCGAATGCGCGCCGGGCAGCCTGCTGATTCGCGCCAAGGTGCGCCGCATCGACCCGTACGCAGGTCGCCAGCCGTCGCGCTGGAACCTGTTCGCGCGCTTTGCCATCACCCACAACCAGATCCTGGCGACGATCGCGCCGGGGCAGGGCACCAGCAGCGTCACCGTGTTGTGCGAGCCCGACGCTGGCGCCTGGGTGGATCTGTTTGCGGTGGACGAAGGCAGCAATTACGAAAACGCCGAGGCGATCAATCGCGCGGTGGTGCGCCGGGTCGGCGAGCAGCGTCGCGACGAACAGGCTGCCGCCGAGCAATCGGTCATGGAAAAGGAACTGGCCGTGGCGCGCCTGAATCTGCTGCATGCGCAGGTCGAGCCGCACTTTCTCTACAACACCCTGGCCAGCGCACAGGTGCTGGCGCGCACCGACCCGCCGCGCGCCGAGATCATGATCGGCCATCTGATCCAGTATCTGCGCAGCTCGCTGCCCAGCGCCGACGGCGCCATCGCAACCCTGGGCGAAGAACTCGAACGCACCCAGGCCTACCTGGAGATCCTGCGCATCCGCATGGGCACGCGGTTGGCCTTGCAGGTGGAAGTTCCCTACGAACTACGTGCGCTGCCGCTGCCGTCGATGATGTTGCAGACATTGGTGGAAAACGCGATCAAGCACGGGCTGGAAGCCAAGCCCGGTGGTGGCACCGTCTGGATCCTTGCGCGTCGCCACGATGACCATGTCACGCTCACCGTGGCCGACGACGGCCAGGGCTTCAACACGCACAGCCACGGCACCGGCATCGGCTTGAAGAACCTGCGCGAGCGCTTGCAGCTGATCTATGCCGGCAAGGCGAGCTTTGCCATCGTGTCCAACTTCCCCAGCGGTGTGGCGGCTACCCTGAGCCTGCCGCTGCCGACGCAGTTTGGTGCCGCGCCATCGCCGCCACCGTTGCCCACTGCGGGCGCACAGGCCGCACACGCCGCACACGCCGCCCAGGTGCGGGCATGAGCGCGCTGCGCGCCGTGGTTGCCGAAGACGAGGCCTTGCTGCGGCAGTCGTTGCTGACGCTGCTGGCCGAGGTGTGCCCGCAGCTGCAGATCGTGGGCGACTGCGAGGACGGCGCCAGCGCGCTGGAGACCATCGCCGCGCAGCAGCCGGACGTGGTGTTCCTGGATATCCGCATGCCCGGCCTCACCGGCATCGAGGTGGCGCGTGCGATGCGCGAGGTCAGCCCGCGCAGCCAGGTGGTGTTCGTCACCGCCTACGACCAGTACGCCATCGATGCGTTCGAACACGGCGCAGTGGATTACCTGCTCAAGCCCATCGGCCGCGAGCGCCTGCAGGCCGCCTGGCAGCGCGTGCAACAACGCGCTACTGCCGGCCAGCCGGATGGCGCGCTGTTGGAAGCCTTGCTGCAGCGTCTGTCGGCACGCCCGGCCGCTGCCAGTCACACGCCGCCGCTCGCCTGGCTGACCGCCAGCAGCGGGCGCGAGACGCGCTTGATCGCGCTGGACGAGGTGGCGTATTTCCAGGCCGATCAGAAGTACACGACGGTGATGACTGCGGCCGGCGAAGCGGTGTTGCGCACGCCATTGCGCGAACTGCTGGATGTGCTGGATCCGCAGGTGTTCAAACAGATCCACCGCTCCACCATCGTCAACATGAAGGCGGTTGCCTCGGTGGTGCGCGAGGACACCGGCAAGGGCCGGCTGGCGCTGCGCGGTCGCAGCGAAACGCTCACCGTCAGCCAGCCGTTCATGAGCCTGTTCCGCGGCATGTAAGTGCGGCGAGCAACACGTTGCGTGCAGCCGTCGTGCCGATAAGAACGGCGCACGCTGAACTGGCGTGCGCGCGCGAGTGCGACACCCGATTCCGAACACCGTCCGCACCGCCCGAACCCTGCACGGTTTTTGCTGGACGCGCCGACTCCCCCGATTGCATCGACTGAAAGGACTTCCTCCATGCGCCTGATCGCCTCCCTGGTGTACTGCCTGCTCGCCCTGGCCGGCTGCCACGAACGCAATGGCACCACCTCCATCACCCGCGCCACCGACGATGGCCGCGATGTGATCTTCAGCAAGACGCTGACCACCGCGACAGCCACCAACGTGCATTGCCTGGCCAGCAACTCCGGCCACTGCTACTACCTGATCTACGAAGAACAGTGCGCGACCGGCGGCGCCGACGACACCGCCAGCGCACCGACCTGCGCCCGCAAGACCCTGGATAGGTTTGCGCTGACGCCGGGGCAGGTGCGCGAACTCCATGGCGTCTCCGGGCAGACGCATACCTGCGTGGATACCGCCGCACCACGTGCCGATTGCCACGGTTGAGGCCAGCCGACAAACCGTGGCGGGCAGGCGTCGGGTGAGCGCAGATGGCACGATAGGGCCGGAGCGCATGAGCGGTAGGTGCCGATGCCAAGCACCGGCCGTGGCCGCGTGGCGGTGAGTGCGGTCTTTTGTCCGTTCCCTTGGGCGGCGCGGCTGGGATGCGCGTACCGGCCCTGCGCAGTCGCGTCGGCGACTGACGCCGGACGACAAACTCCGGCAAGCCTGAATACGCACTGACGGCAAGCGGTCGCTTCTGCGATCATTGCCGGCTTGTTGCCGGTTCACGGCGTCCTCACTGCCAGGCTTCTCATGTCCGAACACTCGCTACGCCGCGACGTTGGCCCCTTCGCCCTCATGCTTACCGGCCTGGGCTCGATCATTGGCTCTGGTTGGTTGTTCGGCGCCTGGCGCGCGGCCGGCCTGGCCGGCCCTGGTGCGATCTGGGCCTGGGTGCTGGGCGCGGCGATCATCACCACCATCGCGCTGTCGTATGCCGAGCTCGGCGCCATGTTCCCCGAGTCCGGCGGCATGGTGCGCTACAGCCACTATTCGCACGGCTCGCTGGTGGGCTTCATCGCCGGCTGGGCCAACTGGATCGCCATCGTCTCGGTGATCCCGGTCGAGGCCGAGGCCTCGGTGCAATACATGGCGTCCTGGCCATGGGCCTGGGCGCAGGGCTTGTATGTGCAGGCGCCTGGCGGGGCAGGCGAGCTCTCGGTGCCCGGCCTGCTGATTTCGGCGGTGCTGGTGCTGGTGTATTTCTTTTTGAATTTCTGGAGCGTCAAGCTGTTCGCACGCTCCAATACGCTGATCACCGTGTTCAAGCTGGTGGTGCCTGCTGCCACCGGCGTGGCGCTGATCGCCAGCGGCTTCCACAGCGAAAACTTCAGCGTCGGCATCCACGGCGATGCGCACGTGCTCGACCTGGCCGCGGTGCTCACTGCGGTGGCCACCGCCGGCATCGTCTTCAGCTTCAATGGCTTCCAGAGCCCGGTGAATCTGGCCGGCGAAGCGCGCAACCCCGGCCGCAGCATTCCGTTCGCAGTCTTGGGCTCGATCGCGCTGGCCACGGTGGTCTACGTGATCCTGCAGGTGGCCTACATCGGCGCCGTGCCGCCGGATCTATTGGCCAAGGCCGGCTGGCACGGCATCGATTTCCGCTCGCCGTTCGCCGAGCTGGCCATCATCGTCAACCTGCACTGGCTGGCGATGCTGCTCTACATCGATGCGTTCGTCAGCCCCAGCGGCACCGGCATCACCTATACCGCGACCACTGCACGCATGGTCTATGGCATGGAAAAGAACGGCACCATGCCGGCCGCGCTGGGCAAGCTGCATCCGGTCTGGGGCGTGCCGCGCATGGCGATGTTCTTCAACCTGGCCGTGTCGTTCGTGTTCCTGTTCTTCTTCCGCGGCTGGGGCACGCTGGCGGCAGTGATCTCGGTGGCCACCATCATTTCCTACCTCACCGGCCCGATCAGCGCGATGGCGCTGCGCCGACACGCGCCGGAACTGCACCGCCCGCTGCGTATCGCCGCACTGCCGGTGCTGGCCGGCGTGGCCTTCGTGATGGCCACCGAACTGCTGTACTGGGCACGCTGGCCGCTGACCGGCGAGATCATCCTGCTGATGGTCGTGGCGCTGCCGGTGTACTGCTATTACCAGGCCAAGCAAGGCTGGCCGGACCTGCGCCGCAACCTCAAGGGCGCGGCCTGGATGATCTGCTACCTGCCCACCATCGCGCTGGTCTCGTGGGCCGGCAGCACCGATTTCGGTGGCCATGGCTACCTCAGCTACGGCACCGACCTGGCCGTGGTCGCTGCAGTGGGCGCGGTGTTCTATATCTGGGGCGTGCGTAGCGGCTGGCGTACCCCGTCGGTAGAAAAGGCGGTTGCGCAGGCGTGAGTCGGGCTGCGCAGTTGCTCTGAAGCGCAATGTCGAATCCGCGCAAGATCGTCCTGCATTCACTGCACGGCGAGCGGCCAGGGTTGGCAGCTCTGGTTGCCGACTGGATCGCTGACGGCGTCCACTATGTCGGTGTGGTCGGCATCGATGCCGACCGCATCGAGAATCTCATTGACGACTTGTGCGTGGGAGATGGCTCGGCATCGTATTTCATGCTCACAGCGGCGCATGGCCCGGACGAGTCTCTGGAGGAAGCTGTGTTCTTGGCCGAGTGCCTGTCCGATGAGTTTGCAGGCCCTGTTCGCGTGATTGAGTTCTAATCGTTCGAACATGCTGGCGCCACCGCATGATTTGACCTGTGCTTCAAAGGCTCGCGAAGGCCACAGCACAATGCTTGACGGATTTAACGTGCGTCTGGATCAGGGTGAATTCCCGGTGTTGAAACGCAAAACGGCCGATGGAGTTCCATCGGCCGTTTTTGCATTCGAATCGCGCGTTCCCGTCTATGCTGTGTGCTCAAGACCTCAGGCGTTAGCCACCAATCGTGGCGCGCCGTCAAAACGGTCGAGGTCGCGCAGCAGTTCGGTATAGCGGCGTAGCCGGCCCATTTCGCGCATGTTGACGATGTCTTCGTGGCGCAACTCGCGCTTGGACGTGACCTCCTGCTTGTAGCGCAGCACCTCCGGATAGCGGCGCGTCATGTCCAGCGCGTCGGCAACGCACTCGACCGAGTCGGCGTCCGGCGTCACCCGCGCGCGGCTGTTGAAGGCGCGTAGCCAGCGTTCGAAACCGGCGCTATGGTCGAACAGGTCGGCGATGTACCACATCACGAACAGGATCGATGCCCACGAGGTGAAGATGATCACCACCCGGCTGAAGGTCAGGTGGTAGTCGTTCTGCCACAGCTGGTGCGTGATCACGCCCAGCAAGATCAGCGAGATCGCCTGCCAGCCGATGATCGAGGCGATCACCCACTGTTTTTTGGCCACCTTGAGCAGCGAGAGCTCTTCGTCGAGCTGCGCGTCGGTCTTGTCGCGCCAGTGAGCCACCTGCTCATCGAAGGGGAGCCGATGGAGTGCGTTGTCCTGCAATAGCAGGCCTAAACCCTGGAACAAAGCGATCATGACAAGCTCCTGACGGATGGCTGGTACGAACGACTTGCTGCACTGGCCGCGGCCGGTGCCCTGGAGCGTCCGAACGTGCTGGCGAAGCAGTGCGTCGACGGACGGCCTTAGTTCTAGCACTTTCGCTGTGCATGGCAATGCCCCAAGCCAAGCGCTGGCCGCGCAATTCTGCGCAGACGCGCACAAATTGCTGAATTCAGGCGGATTTGCTGCAATGCCGCCGCCGCGTGCCTACGCTGCGCCTTCGATCTTGCTGCACTGCACACTCGGCGCTGCGGCAATTGCCGGGTTCGCGGGGATGGCAGGCTGGCTTGCCGGACCTGCTGGACGGTGGGCCATTCGCGCGGCGCCGAGCCTGCCCGGAAAGATCAGGGGCCGTGGCTGCCCGGCTGGTCAGCACTCCGTCCAGATGCCAGCTCGCATCCTCCCGGTCCGCGGGTCGCTATGACCGTCGACCTCCGGTCGCCACGCTCCCGCTCCGCCGACTAATGAGTGGATGCGTGCCTGCGCCTCGCTGACCTGGCGTTGCAGATGAGCTGCGTATCATTGCCGCATGTCAGCCGTCCTGCGCACTCTTACCGCCCCCGCCGCCAAACAGATCCAACGCTGGGTGCTCAATGCGTTTCCGCGTGGTCAGAGCACCATCGAATACGATCAGCCGCTGGGCGATCCCGGCATCTTCGGGCCCGACAGCATTACCTGGCGCATCCACTCCGAATTTCCGGGCATGCTGTCCGGCGGCTTGTGCGCATTGATGTTGCAGCTGTTGCATCCGCGCGCGCTGGCCGGGGTCTACGACCATTCGAACTTCCGCACCGATTTGATCGGGCGGCTGCGGCGCACCACCAACTTCGTTGCCGGCACCACCTACGCGCCACGTGCGGAAGCCGAGCAATTGATTGCGCGCGTGCGCAGGATCCACGCGCATATCCGCGGCCACACTGTTGACGGCGTGCCTTATGAGGCCAACGACCCGAAGTTGCTCGCCTGGGTGCATGTCACCGAGGCCTATGGGTTTTTGCAGGGATGCCGGCGTTATTGCCGCCAGGTGCCTGCTGCCATCGCCGACCGCTATTACGACGAAGCGCGACGCGTGGCCGAAGCGCTGGGCGCGGCCGATGTGCCGGCCAGCGAGGCGCAGGTGGATGCGTACTTCGCATCGGTGCTTGGAGAGTTACGCATGGACGCGCGCTCGCGCGAGGTGCTCGACATCCTCACCAGCATCCAGCTGCCGGTGCCCGCCGCGGGCCTGTCGCGCGGGGTGTTTCTTGGCGCCGGCACGGCCTTGTTGCCCGGCTGGGCCAGCGACATGCTCGGCCGCACTGCCAGGCAACGCGCGCAGGCGCACGCATCGGCACGGTTGCTGCGCAGCCTGTCGCCGCTGTTCCGCACGGCCTTGCGCGACGGACTGTCTGCGCGCGCATGCAGGCGCATGCACTTACCGCCAGCGACGTTGTTGGAGTGGCCTGACAGCGTGTAACGGATGTGGGCTGGGTTGGCGGTGTGTTCTGACGTGCGCGCTGGTGGCGCGCGATAGGCAATCGCTCGTCGCGCCGTTTCTTCAACGTCGCCCACGAGATGGGTGCACTTCGCCACAACCCGGCATGCACTACCGCGTGCCGCGACAAACAGCGCCGCAGACACCAGCTCCACTGGCGCTGCATCGACCACGACCCGCACCTACCAGATCTTGACCCGCTGCTCCGGCGCCAGATACAGCTGCTGATCCTGTGTCACATCGAAGGCCGGGTACCACGCATCCAGGTTCCGCACGGTTTGCGCGCGGAAGCGGCCAGGTGCATGCACGTCGGTAAGCAGAGCATTGCGCAGTGCCGCGTCGCGGTACTTGCCGCGCCAGGCCTGCGCAAAGCCCAGGAAAAAGCGCTGATCCGGGCTAAAACCATCCAGGGTCTGGGGCTGCTTGCCCTGCAGCGACAACTGGTAGGCATCGTAGGCAGTGGCCAGGCCCGCAACGTCGGCGATGTTTTCGCCCAGCGTCAGCTTGCCGTTGACCGACAAGTCGTCCAACGGTTGGTAGGCGCTGAACTGCGCAGCCAAGGCATTGCCGGCGTTCTCGAATTTTTTCAGGTCTTGCGGCGTCCACCAGTCATGCAGCTCGCCGTGTTCGTCGAACAGCGCGCCCATGTTGTCGAAGCTGTGGCTGATCTCGTGCCCGATCACCGCGCCGATCGCGCCATAGTTCACCGCATCGTCGGCGGCGGGGTCGAAGAAGGGCGGTTGCAGGATCGCCGCCGGGAAGATCAGGCGGTTTTCCAGTGGCACGTTCAGTGCGTTGACCTCCTGCGGCAGCATGTACCACTCGCGATGATCGACCGCCTTGCCCAGCTTGGCCAGGTTGCGGCGGTATTCGAATGCCTCGGCGCGCTGCACATTGCCAAGCGCATCATCGCGGCGCACGTCCAGCCCGCTGTAGTCGCGCCAGGTGTCCGGGTAGCCGACCGCCACCGTCAAGCCGGCGATCTTCGCCTTGGCATGCTGCTTGGTTTCGGCGCTCATCCACTCCAGTGCGTCGATGCGTTTGCCGAACGCGGTGATGATGTTCTTGACCATCTCTTCGGTGCGCGTCCTGGTCTGCGCGCTGACGTACTTCTGCACGTAGCGCTTGCCGACCGCTTCGCCCAATGCGGCGTTGGTCGCGTCGATGCCGCGTTTCCAGCGCTGGCGCTGCTGCGGGGTGCCTTCCAGCGTGGTGCCGTAAAACGCGAAGCGCTCGTCGGCGAAGGCCTTGGACAGATACGGCGAGGCGCGGTCCAGCGCGCGGAAGCTCAGATAATCCTTCCAGGTCTGCAGCGGCTCGGACTGCACCAACGCCGACAACCCGCTCACCGCGCGCGGCTGCCATACGATGAAATCCTGCTGTGCGTTGAGCCCGGCTGCCTCGAAGAACACCGCCCAGTCCAGGCCGGGCGCGTTGCGCGCGAAATCGGACCGCTTCCAGGCATTGGCGCCAGCCTGCACATCGTTGGTCTGCTCAGGGGTCGCGTGCACGCGCGCCATGGCGATTTCCAGTGCCAGGATGCGCTCGGCCCTGGCGGGCGCATCATCGATGCCGGCCAGCTCCAGCAACGCGACGATGTGCGCGCGGTAGGCCTCGCGCAGCTGCGCCATGCGCCCGCCGTCCAGATAGAAACTGCGCTCGGGCATGCCCAGGCCGCCTTGCACCAGATAGGGCACGTAGCGGCCTGGATGATGCAGGTCCTGCGAAACCCACAGGCCGAACAGCCGGTCGGTCTGGAAATTGGTGGCGTTGAGCAGATCGACATCGGCACGCAGCTGGCCGCCCAAGGTGCGCGCCAGGGCCTGCTTGTCGTCGAGCTGGGCGATCGCCTCCAGTTCCGGTTGCACCGGGCGCACGCCCTTGGCCTCGATGCTGGCTTCGTCCATGTAGGCGGCGTAGTAGTCGCCGATCTGCTTGTCTTCGCCGGTGACGCGGTCGTTGGCGGCAGCGCCTTCGATGATGTCGCGGCTATGCCGCTCGGTCTCGATGGCGATGGAAACGAAACTGTTGAAGCTGGAGCGATCTTCCGGAATCTGCGTGCGCTTGACCCAGTTGCCGCTGGCGTAATCGAAGAAGTCGTCGCCCGGCGCCACGCTGCGATCCATGCCGGTCACATCGAAGCCGAAATCGCCGAGCTTGGGCTTGCCGGGAGGCAGCGCTGGGTGCGTGCTCGCGGCCGGTGTCGCGCCATCGCGGTGGCATGCGGCGGTGGTCAGCAGCGCGGCAGACATGGCGGCGATCAGGACGGGGCGATGCAAAGAAGCCATGCGGCGCAACTCGTATACCTAAACAGACAGCACAGTGTAGTGGCCTGCGGTGTCGGGTGCCGCCTCGAGGGCGGGCTCCACCGCCGATCGCGGCGGTGCGGACACGCTCGGTTCAGCGCCGGCGCTGATACCAGAAGCCGAGCGCGTCGCGGGTCTGCAGCATGCGCCGCCCGCGCCGCAGAAATCGCAACAGCAGGCCGAGGTGCTCGCGCTTGGAAAAGCTGCGCAGCTTGCGGTCGGAGGTGTGCACGGTCTGGCGCAAGATCACAAAGCGTCCGCAGCGCGCCAGTGCGCGACTCAGTGCCACATCTTCGCCAGCGTAGTAACGCGTGTCGAAGCCCCCTGCACTGACGAAGGCCGCCCGCGTGCAGAACAGGAAGCACCCGGGAGCAATGCCGGAAACACGGAAAAACCAGCCAAAAACCGCCTGCGCCACGCGCTCGGACCACACCCGCTTGCCTTGCAGATGCACCCGCGCACCGCCGCCTACCGCGCCGGCATCGAGCGCAGCCAATGCTGCGCCAACGACTTGCGGGTTGATCGAGGTATCGGCATCCAGAAACAGCAGGCGCTCGCCTTGCGCGGCCTGCGCGCCGGCATTACGCGTTGCGGCGATGTGGCGCAACTGCACCTCCAGCACCTGCGCGCCATGGCTGCGTGCGATGGCCGCCGTGGCGTCTTCGCAGGCATCGGCCACCACGATCACTTCATGGTCCAGCTGCATGGCCTGCGCGCAGGCATGCAGGCACTGCAGCGTGTCGCCGATCAGAGCAGCCTCGTCATGGGCGGGAATCACGAAGGACAGCATGGGGCACGATGCGTGTGAGCGGCAGCCAGTGTGCAAGGGGCAGCGAAGCGGGAGTGTGAGCAGGGGCGCTCAGCATCCAGTCCGCGCGGTCGAACGCGCACTGCGGGACAGACACGCATTGATCGACCGCAGGTATGACACCTGGATGGCCGCAGTGGCGCGCGGCAAGCTCCACTGGTGCCAACGCAATGCTGCAACGCTGGCTGCGGCACTGGGAAGGCC
Source organism: Xanthomonas sp. DAR33341 (assembly GCF_003992815.1). Classification (NCBI taxonomy): domain Bacteria; kingdom Pseudomonadati; phylum Pseudomonadota; class Gammaproteobacteria; order Lysobacterales; family Lysobacteraceae; genus Xanthomonas; species Xanthomonas sp. DAR33341. Next base: position 190,663 of record NZ_QEYV01000026.1, read on the forward strand.
AACGGCAGACGGCAAGGCGATTGCGCTCGCCGCCATGCGGGCGCGGCCGTGCCCGGAATCGGCATGTGTCACGTTCGTACATTCCGGTTCCGAGCGCGCCGTCCGCGCTCACTGGCAGCGCCCGCTGCAGGTTGGCCGCCTTAAGACCGGGCAGCACGGCTCAGCGGTTGACCGCGCCCATCATCGCTTCCGGGTAGCGCGTGCCCGCCGCAGCTTGCGGCGGGAAAATGGCATCGATGCGGGCCAGTTCGTCCGGCATCAGGGCCACATCCAGCGCAGCGATGTTTTCTTCCAGATAGGCCAACCGCTTGGTGCCGGGGATCGGAACCAGGTCCTGGCCCTGCGCCAGCACCCAGGCCAGCGCCAGTTGCCCGGGCGTGATGCCCTTGTCGGCAGCAATGGCCTTGACCTGTTCCACCAGCTGCAGGTTGCGGGTGAAGTTTTCGCCCTGAAAACGCGGCGAATGGCGGCGGTAATCGTCGGCGTCGAAATCGTCCGGCGACGAAAACGCACCGGTCAGAAAACCGCGCCCCAGCGGCGAGTACGGCACGAACCCGATGCCGAGTTCGCGCACCGCGGCGAACACGCCATTGTCTTCCGGCTCGCGCGACCACAGCGAATATTCTGTCTGCACCGCGGTGATGGGATGCACGGCGTGCGCGCGGCGAATGGTGGCTGCGGCCGCTTCCGACAACCCGAGGAAGCGCACCTTGCCTTGCTCGACCAGGCGCGCCATTGCGCCCACGGTGTCTTCGATGGGCACATTGGGGTCGACGCGGTGTTGGTAGTACAGATCGATATGCTCCACGCCCAGCCGACGCAGGCTGGCTTCGCATGCGGACTGCACATATGCCGGGCTGCCGTCGATACCGCGCACCGACGGGTCGTTGGGGTCGAGCTTGATGCCGAATTTGGTGGCCAGAAACACTTCATGCCGGCGCGAGGCAATCGCCTTGCCGACCAGCACTTCATTGGTGTGCGGGCCGTACATGTCGGCGGTGTCGAGCAAGCTGATGCCACGATCGAGCGCGCGATGGATCACCGCGATCGAGGCGGCCTCGTCGCTGCGGTCGCCATAGAATGCGCTCATCCCCATGCAGCCAAGGCCCAGGGCCGAAACGGTGGGGCCGGAACGGCCAAGCGTGCGGGTTTGCATGGTGGGGGACTCCGTGCAGCAAAAGGTCGGGGAACAATGGCGTGAAAGGCGTTAGCGCGATGTGGCCCACGCGCTAACGCACAGCCCGCGCAGATCGGCAAGCCATGCTGCGATCTGCGCGGGCTGGTGTGCGGTGCAATCAGCCCTTGAGCTTGGCGGCCACCTCGGCCACGCGCTTGCCGAACAGTTTGGCCGTTTCCAGGTCGCCGCTACGCGGCGCTTCGTCCGGCGAGGCGTCCGATGGCGAGATGGCCAGCGCACCGCCCCAACCGCCAGTCCAGTTCACGTCCTGCGGACCATGCGCCTTGGTGTTGGCTGGCGGCAGCCCGGTGCCCACCCAGATCTGGCCATGCTGTTGCGACAGGGTCCACAGATACTGGATGGTGGCGGCCTTGTCGCCGTTCGCCGATGCCGAATTGGTGAAACCGGCAGCGACCTTGTCCTTCCAGGCCTGCGCAAACCACGGCTTGGAGCTGGCATCGGCAAATTTCTTGAACTGCCACGCCGGGCCGCCCATGTAGGTGGGGCTGCCGTAGATGATGGCGTCGGCGGCACTGATGGCGTCCCAGGCATCGTCGGGCAGGTTGCCGTCCTGGTCGATGCGGTACAGCGTGGCTTGGCCAACGCTGGCTGCGCCTGCGTGCACGGCTTCGGCCTGCTTGACGGTGTGGCCGTAGCCGCTGAAATACACAATGGCGATCTTGCTCATGGGCACTCCTGTTGAACGGGGAGCCGGATTGTGCGCATACCGGTCGGGACAGCAGAATGACCACGCACGGGACGAACTGTTGCCGCGGTCGTTGCTGAGGCCTGCTGGAGCTTATGCGCCTGTCGAGGTGTTGAGTGGGGTCAGCGTGCGTGGCTGCCTCATGTAGCCCAGATCCAGTTGTGATGTCGGTGTCTGGAGACAGGTGTCGGCCTGCGCAGACTGAATCCCGAATCCCGAATGCGTGCACGCGCCAGCTGGCGCGAGGTATTTCCTCGCCTGGCCCTCAACCTTCAACCAGGCCCCGGCACGGGCATGCATTCGACCAGGTAATCGATAAAGCTGCGCACCTTCGGCGCCAGATGGCTGCGGCTGGTATAGACCGCAAAGATGCCGATCTCGCCCATTGCGTATTCGGGAAGAATGCGTACCAGACGCCCTGCTGCGATGTGCGGTTCGGCCAGAAAATCCGGCTGGATCACGATGCCTTGCCCGGCCAGCGCGGCAGCGTTCAGCACATGCCCGTTGTTGGCGCGCAGGCCGCCGTGCAGGCGCACGTCGATATCGCCTTCCGGCCCCTGAAAGCGCGCGTCATCGCCGTTGGGCGAGTAGTGATAGAGCAGGCATTCGTGGCCGGCCAGATCGGATGGGTGCTGGGGTGTCCCGGCACGCGCCAGATAGGCCGGCGATGCACATGCCAGGATGCGGACCTTGCCCAACTGCCGGGCGATCAACATCGGCGCCGGCTGGCGGGTGATGCGGATGGCGACGTCGAAGCCTTCTTCGACCATGTCGACCAGGCGGTCGGACAGCGACAGGTCCAGCTCCACCTGCGGGTAGCGCGCGCGAAATCCCGGCAGCAATGCGCCCAGGCGCTCGATGCCGTAGCTCACCGGCGCGTTCACCCGCAGCACGCCGGCCGGCTCCAGCGCTTGCGCGCCAATGGTGGCTTCCAGGTCGTCCAGATCGGCCAGCAGCTGCAGGCAGCGCTGGTAGTAGGCGCTACCGGCACTGGTCAGGCTGACCCGGCGGGTGGTGCGGTTGAGCAGGCGGGTACCCAGCCGCTGTTCGAGCGCGGCAACCTGGCGGGTAACGCTGGCAGTGGAGCGGTCCAATGCATCGGCGGCGGCGCTGAAGCCGCTGCGCTCGGCCACGGCGGTGAACACGCGCATCGCATCGAGGGTATCCATGGCGGCTCCGATTGTTCCTTTTGCCGAAATAAATTATCTGAAGCACGCGTATTTATCAGATTTTTGTAAGGAATAGGCTGTGGCGGTCCTCAACGGAGCCCGTCCCATGGCAACTGCCCTCGCATCTCCACGCACCGCCGCCTATGGCACCGCCTTGCTGCGTATCAGCCTGGGCGTGCTGTTTCTGGTGCATGGCCTGACCAAATTGCTGGTGTTCACTCCGGCCGGCACCGTGGCGTACTTCCAGTCGCTCGGCCTGCCCGGCGCATTGGCCTACGTCAGTATGGCGCTGGAGCTCGGCCTTGGCGTTTCGCTGCTGTTGGGCCTCTATGCGCGCTGGGTAGCCCTGCTGGGCGTGCCGCTATTGCTGGGCACGATTGTCAGCGTGCATGGTGCGAACGGGTTCGGTTTTTCCAATCCGGGTGGCGGCTGGGAATACCCGGCGTTATGGGCGGTGCTGCTGATCGTGCAGGCGTTGCTCGGCGACGGCGCATTCGCGTTGCAGCCATCGCGCTGAGCCTGTTTCCATCCATCAAGGAGCTGTCCATGACCCGCTTGCCCTCCCTGTATATCTCGCACGGCTCGCCGATGACTGCGCTGCAGCCGGGGCAGGTCGGCGAGCGCCTGGCCGACCTGCGGCACGCGTTGCCGCGGCCGCGTGCCATCGTGGTGGCGAGCGCGCACTGGCTGGGCCGTCGCCCGCTGGTCAGCGGTGCGCTACGGCCGCCGACCATTCACGACTTCGGCGGCTTCCCGGCGCCGTTGTATGCGCTGGACTATCCCGCGCCTGGCGAGCCGGCATTGGCGCAGCAGATCGTGCGCCGGCTGGAGCAGGCCGGCCTGCATCCGCAGCTGGACCCGCAGCGCGGCTTCGATCACGGCGTCTGGGTGCCGCTGCGCCTGCTGTATCCGGACGCCGACATCCCGGTGGTGTCGCTATCGATCCAGCCCGAGCTGGGACCGGCGCACCAATTTGCGGTGGGCCGTGCGCTGGCGCCGTTGCGCGATGACGGCGTGCTGGTGATCGGCTCGGGCAGCATCACCCATAACCTGCACGACGTCCGCAACGGCTACAGCGCCGAGCGGCAAGCGCCGTACGTGCGGCCCTTCATCGAATGGACCGAACGCAAGCTGCTGGACGACGACATCCCCGCGCTGCTGGACTACCGCCGCCAGGCACCGCATGCCGAACGCGCACATCCCAGCGACGAGCACTGGCTGCCGCTGTACGTGGCGATGGGCGCGGCTGGCGATGACCGGCTCGGTGCGCAGCGCATCGACGCCGGCATCGATGCGGGTTTCCTGGCCATGGATCTGTATCGCTTCGACGGCCCTGCAGCGGTGGCGGACCCGGTCGCGGCATAGCGCCGGGGTGCGGACGTGGGCGCATCGGCACGTTTGGGCCAAGAGCTGCAGTGCCGATGGGGAGAGCGTAGTCGCACGTTCGCTGGCAGCGGGTTCGCATTGCAGTCGCGCGCTGCCGGATCACGCCAACCCGCAGCGCTCTGAAGCATTCACGATCAGGTGCAGGCGAGTCTCATAGGCTGAGACGCCACCGCTGCATGCTGCCCGCGTGAAAATCCTCGACAAGCTCGCCGTCCTCGCCGACGCCGCCAAATACGATGCCTCCTGTGCTTCCAGTGGCGCCAACAAGCGCAATTCGCTGGGCACCGGCGGCATCGGCAGCACCGAGGGCATGGGCATCTGCCACTCGTACACGCCCGACGGCAGATGCGTGTCGCTGTTGAAGATCCTGCTGACCAATTTTTGCATCTTCGACTGCGCGTACTGCGTCAATCGCGTGTCCAGCAATGTACGCCGTGCGCGCTTCACGCCGGAAGAAGTGGTCACGCTCACGCTGGACTTCTACAAGCGCAACTACATCGAAGGCCTGTTCCTGTCCAGCGGCATCATCCGCAACTCCGACTACACCATGGAGCAACTGGTGGAAGTGGCGCGGCAGTTGCGCGAGGTGCACCATTTTGCCGGCTACATCCATCTCAAGACCATCCCGGATGCGGCTCCGGAGTTGCTAGCGGCGGCAGGACGCTATGCCGATCGCTTGAGCATCAATGTGGAGTTACCCACCGAACAGGGCCTGACGTTGCTGGCGCCGGAGAAAAGCGTGGGCGGCATTCGCTCGGCGATGGGCGAGCTGCGCTGGCGCATCGAAGAAAACCAGCTCGAACGCAAGGCTGAAACGGTGCGCCGCGCCAAGCCGCCACGCTTCGCGCCGGCCGGGCAGAGCACGCAGATGATCGTCGGCGCCGACAATGCCAACGACCGCAGCATCCTGGACACCAGCCACAACCTCTACGGCAATTACCGCATGCGCCGGGTGTACTACTCGGCCTTCAGCCCCATCCCGGATGCCTCGTCCAAACTGCCGTTGCAGGCACCGCCCCTGCAGCGCGAGCACCGGCTGTATCAGGCCGACTGGTTGCTGCGTTTCTACGAGTTCAGCGTGGAAGAAATTGCGCCGGCGCAGTCCAGCGGCATGCTCGACCTGGACGTGGACCCCAAGCTGGCCTGGGCATTGCGCAACCCCGAGCGGTTTCCGGTGGACTTGAATGCGGCACCGCGCGAAATGCTGCTGCGCGTACCGGGCCTGGGCACGCGCAACGTGGAGCGCTTGTTGTTGTCGCGGCGGCATGCGCGCTTGCGCGTTGGCGACTTGGCGCGGCTGCGCGTACCGATGAAAAAGCTGCTGCCGTTCGTGAGCGTGCTCGATCACCATCCGCGTCAGCGCCTGGACGACCCGGTCAGGCTGCGTGCGCAGTTGGCGCCTGCGCCACGGCAGGCGAGTCTGTTCGACTGAGCATTTTCCGCCCGCAACGATGCTGCTTCCTTGGCCAATGCCAGCGTTCGCAAGTCCCAATCCCTAATCTCCGCTCAATCGCATCTGACCCCGCCAACGCAGGTAGCGTGCATCCTGGTAAACGGCATTGCGCGGGCATACGGTTCCAAAGCGCATGTCGGTACCCCTACAAGAGCAAGGCAAACGATGTTCAGCGCCGAGGTGGAACCCGCGTGGAGTTTTGAAGCATGGCGCGCGTTGGCGCGGGCAGGCTGGTGCGCGCAAGTAGAGCCGGACGATGTGGCCTGGAATGGCGGGGCGCAGGGCGGCTTGTTGATGGGGCAGGGACTGTTGGCGATGCCGGCCGTGGTGCCACCACCGCGGGTCTCTGCAGATTTCATGCAACTGGCGGCCTCGGTGCTGTGTCACCGCGACCCGCAACGGCACGCTGTGTTGTATCGCTTGCTGTGGCGCGTTGCCTCTGGGGAAAAAGCCCTGCTGGAACGCGCCACCGATGTGGATGTGCACCGGCTACGGCAATGGCAAAAAGCGGTGCAGCGCGATACCCACAAAATGAAGGCCTTCGTGCGCTTTCGTCGCCTGCCCGGGGAAGAAGAAGACTTCGTGTCCTGGTTCGAGCCCGAGCACTGGATCGTGGATCGCGTGGCGCCGTTTTTTGCGCGCCGGTTTGCCGGCATGCGTTGGGCGATCCTGACCCCGTACCGCAGTGTGCGTTGGGATGGGCAGGCGTTGACCTTCGGCGAAGGTGCGGTGCGCACCCAGGTACCCGCCGACGATGCGCAGGAGACGCTCTGGCGCACGTACTACGCGCATATCTTCAACCCGGCGCGACTCAACCCGACCATGATGCGGCAGGAAATGCCGCAGAAATACTGGAAGAACCTGCCCGAAGCCACGCTGTTGCCGGAGCTGATCCGCGATGCCGGCATGCGTGTGCGCGAGATGGCCGAGCGCGCGCCCGAGCCGGTACGGCGACGGGTGCCGGCAGCGCCTGCGCCATTGCCGGAAGCGGCAACCCAAAGCCTGGCGCAGTTGCGCACTGCCGCACGCGATTGCCGGCGTTGCGAACTGTGGCAGCCGGCAACGCAAACGGTGTTCGGCGAAGGACCCGACGATGCGTCGGTGATGGTGATCGGCGAGCAGCCGGGCGATGAAGAGGACTTGAGCGGTCGTCCGTTTGTCGGGCCCGCCGGGCGCCTGTTCAACATGGCGTTAGGCGAACTGGGTGTGGACCGCGAGACGTTCTACGTCACCAATGCGGTCAAGCATTTTCGTTTCGAGCAACGCGGCAAACGGCGGCTGCATCGCAATCCGGAGCGCACCCATGTGCAGGCCTGCAGCGGGTGGTTGCAGGCCGAACGGGCGCACTTGCGTCCGGCGCAGATCGTCTGCCTGGGCGCGACTGCGGCGCAAGCCGTGTTGGGAAGCCGCTTCCGATTGATGCAGCAACGCGGGCAATGGCAGCGCCTGGACGACGGCACGCCTGTATTGACCACGGTGCACCCGTCCTGGGTATTGCGCCAGCCATCGACGGATGCGCGCGAAGAAGGGTATCGCGGATTTGTCGAGGATCTCCGTCAGTTGCTGGATCCACCGCCGCCGTCCAGCGATCAGTCGAGATAGGGAAATAGCGCCACACGGGCAAAAAAAGACGCGTGCAAGGGCACGCGCACGCTGTCGGAGAATCGGGACACCAAGCGGAGCCACCGGCAGGCCGGTCACTCCCTCACCGCCGTTTGGCGGTTTGATTGCGGTCGCTGGAGGCTGGCCTGCGCGACGCACAGCATGGTTGAACCACGCCTCGCCTGTGTTGGTGCGCTGGCAGATCAACTGCCATCCACTGCAGATCCGTGGCATGGCGTTGCCGATCAACTAGCGACAAACAGAACCGACCGGGTAGTCGTCAGGCGTTGCCTCCTGGTAGGCATCATGTGTGTCGATGTCGACCAATGTCTGCGCTTGCCATGCGCTCGCCGCATCGACGGCCAATCTCTTTAAAGCAGCGCCTCCCTTGCCATGACGCGCTGCATGAAAGCGCTGCGCCATCGGCGGAAAAACCGCATTCCGCCGATGGCAGTGTGCGTGCGTCAGCAACGACGCGTCGCGGTGCGGCTGCAGGCCATTACGGCATCAGCACCTTGTCCACCACGTGGATCACGCCATTGCTCTGGATCACGTCGGCGATGGTGACGTTGGCGGTGTTGCCCTTGACGTCGGTGATGGTGACCTTCTTGCCATTGAGCCTGGCGGTCAGCGGCTCGCCCTGCACGGTGGTCAGCGTGGCGCTACCGCCACCGGCCTTGATCTTGGCGATCAGCGAGGCCGCATCCACCTTGCCCGGTACCACGTGATAGGTGAGCACCTTGGTCAGGGTCGGCTTGGATTCGGGCTTCAGCAAGGTGTCGACGGTGCCGGCCGGCAGTGCCGAAAACGCCGCATTGGTCGGTGCGAATACGGTGAACGGTCCCGGACCCTTCAGCGTCTCGACCAGGCCGGCCGCTTTGACGGCAGCGACCAGCGTGGTGTGGTCCTTGGAGTTGACCGCGTTGTCGACGATGTCCTTGGTCACCAGCATCGGCGCGCCGCCAACGGTCGGATTGGACGCAGCATAGGCGGGGGCCAGGGCGCTGGTCAGGGCAATGGCGGTGGCAACGGCAAGCGACTGGAATGAAGTCTTCATGAGGCATCGATCCTTTGGGTTGGCGATCGCCTGGATGGCAACCGTAGCGTCAATACGCGCCTGCGAAACGGCCGGATGCATCACGCTGTTTTGACATTCATCACCGCGTTCGGCGTGATGACGGCGGCGTCACAGGGGCGTGCAAGCGCCGGTGCAGGAGTGGGGCCAGGACCGGCAGCGATACGACGCCGATCGCTGCATCCCGCTCGCGCGTCACCTGTGGCCATAGCGCGATGGCGAGGACCGTTCCAAGGAAACAGCAGCACAGCGAAACGTCCCATCCATGCCCCCGGCTCGATCGGATCGACTGTTCGCGCACTCTCCGGCCGGCGTAGACGGGCCCGTGTCGAGGGTGCCGGCGGCGATTGCGAAACACCCATGCATGCGTTGTCGCACCGTCCTTCGCTGCTCGAGCCGCAGCGGCTCTCCATCGCGTCGCTGCGCTATCGGTTTGCCGCAGGACACGCGTGCTCGAAGCGCGTCACTGCGCCTGTCTCCATCCGCCAGCGTATCGGGCACCGGCCAATTGAACCGAACCGCAACAACCCTGCCGCATCGCCCCACATGCCAAGGTGCGAGGCAATGCGGTGGTTTTCATCCCCGGGTGCAACACGGTATGGTCCGGTGGGTGCGTTGTTGTTGTGCGTCGCAATATGCGATGCCGCACGTGCGGCCGCTTTTTTTTCATTCCGGGTTCTTCATGCATTCGATCGATGTCGTCCTCGCCATGTTGCTGGCGGTCGCGGCCAGCGGTTACCTCATCCGCATCCTGCCGTTTTCGCTGCCGTTGCCGTTGGTCCAGATCGCGCTGGGCGCGGTGGTCTCCGGCGTTTTCGATGCAGGGCACGAGCTGGAACCGGAGCTGTTCTTCCTGTTGTTCCTGCCGCCACTGCTGTTTCTGGATGGCTGGCGCATTCCCAAGCAAGGCTTGTTCCGCGACAAGGCGGCCATTCTGGAATTGGCGTTGGGGCTGGTCATCTTCACCGTGATCGGCGCCGGCTTCTTCATTCATTGGCTGATACCGGCGATGCCGCTGGCCGTGGCATTCGCGCTGGCGGCGATCATTTCGCCGACCGATCCGGTGGCGGTGTCCTCGATCGCCTCCAAGGTGCCGATTCCCAAGCGCCTGATGCACATCCTGGAAGGCGAGTCGTTGCTCAACGACGCCTCGGGCCTGGTGTGTTTCCAGTTCGCGGTGGCGGCGGTGCTGACCGGGACCTTCTCGGTGGCGGCCGCTTCGCTGACCTTTCTGTGGGTGGCGCTGGCCGGCCTGGCCCTGGGCGTGGCGACGACCTTTGGGTTGAGCCGCATCCAGGCCTGGATCTGGCGGCATTTCGGCGAGGAGCCCGGTTCGGCGATCCTGGTCAACCTGCTCACCCCATTTGCAGCGTATCTGCTGGCCGAAGCCTTCCACGCGTCCGGCATCCTGGCCGCAGTGGCCGCCGGCGTCACCATGAGCTATGTGGAAATGGCCGGCAACGCGCCGGGCAACATGCGCCTGCAGCGGTCGGCGGTGTGGGACACGGTGCAGTTCACCTTCAACGGCATCATCTTCGTGCTGCTGGGCGAGCAGTTGCCGGGCATCCTGGACGGTGCGGTGCGCAGCGTGCAGGAGGCCGGGCACCTCAATCCGTGGTGGCTGGCGGTGTACGTGGCCACCATCAGCGCTAGCTTGATGGCGTTGCGCTTCGTGTGGGTGTTCCTGTCGCTGCGCTGGAACATCTTCAAGGCGCAGCGACGTGGCGAAGCGCATGTCAGCCCGCCGTGGCGCATCGTGGTGGCGGTGTCGCTGGCCGGCGTGCGCGGTGCGATCACCCTGGCCGGCGTGCTCACGCTGCCGTTGATGCTGGAAGACGGCTCGCCCTTCCCGGCCCGCCAGTTGGCGATCTTTCTGGCGGCCTCGGTCATTCTGGTCTCGTTGCTGGTGGCCAGCGTCGCGTTGCCGCGCCTGTTGCGCGGTCTGGAACTGCCCGAGGAAGAAGACGAGCAACTCAAGGAAGACCTGGCCGTGAAAGCCGCTTCGCAGGCAGCGCTGGACGCCGTGGAAAAGCTGCGCCAGCGGCTGGTGGAAGACAGTAAGCATGCCGAGCGCTACAACGCGGCGGCCAACCAGGTGAGCCAGCGCTATCAGCGCAAGCTCGGCGCGGTGGACATGGCCGAGACCGATCCGGAAGAGGCGGTTGCCTACGAAAAGGCGCTGCGCCAGTTCCGCCATGCGGCCTTGGTGGCCGAGCGCAATGAGTTGTTCAAGCTTGCGCGACGACGCGAGATTTCCGACGACCTGTCGCGACGGCTGGTGCGCAACCTGGATCTGATCGAGTCGCGCAAGCGCGCTTGAGCGCGCTGATGCGCACGGTAATCGGGAATCGGGATTGGGGAATCGCAAGAGCCACGGCGGTTGCCGTGTTTGGGTAGGAGCGCACCTGAGCGCGATGGGGCGTTGGTGGGAAAGCCCATCGCGCTCAGGCGCGCTCCTACATGGAGATACGCCAACAGCCAGATGCAGCGTGCGTGCGCAGCCCAGTTCGCTCACGCTCCTGCGCGCGTGTCGGGAGACACTATCCCACCCGCACTGCTGCCATTTTCATGGCGCACGGCCTACCCTGTGGCGCTTATCGTTCCCGTGCCAAACCCATGACTTCGATCGTTTCCATCCAGGGCTTGAGCAAGACCTATGCCGGCGGTTTCCAGGCGCTCAAACAGGTGGATCTTGAGATCCGGCGTGGCGAGATCTTCGCGCTGCTCGGCCCCAACGGCGCCGGCAAGACCACCTTGATCAGCATCATCTGCGGCTTGATCAACCCCAGCACCGGCAGTGTGCTGGCCGACGGGCACGACATCGTGCGCGACTACCGCGCCGCGCGTGCCAGCATCGGCCTGGTGCCGCAGGAACTGGCCACCGATGCGTTCGAAACGGTGTGGGCCACGGTACGTTTCAGTCGCGGGCTGTTCGGTAAGCCGGCCAATCCGCAATATCTGGAAACCATCCTGCGCGAGCTGTCGCTGTGGGAGAAACGCAACAACAAGATTTCCACGCTCTCCGGCGGCATGAAGCGGCGTGTGCTGATCGCCAAGGCGCTCGCCCACGAGCCGCGCATCCTGTTCCTGGACGAGCCCACGGCCGGTGTGGACGTGGAGCTGCGTCACGACATGTGGCAGATGGTGCGGCGGCTGCGCGAGCAGGGCACCACCATCATTCTGACCACCCATTACATCGAAGAGGCCGAAGACATGGCCGACCGCGTCGGTGTCATCAATCGCGGCGAGCTGGTGTTGGTGGAAGACAAGCGCACGCTGATGCGCAAGCTGGGCAAGAAGCAGCTCACGCTGAGCCTGCAGGCGCCGTTGCAGGCGCTGCCCGCCGCGCTGGCCGATCTGCCGCTGGAGCTGGCGGCCGACGGCAGTAACCTGATCTACACCTTCGACACCCAGGCCGAGCAGACCGGCATCGGTGCCTTGCTGCGCCGGCTCAACGAGCAGGGCATCGACTTCAAGGATCTGCATTCCAGCGAAAGTTCGCTGGAAGAGATCTTCGTCAACCTGGTGCATGGCGCACGTCAGCAGGAGGTGCGCGCATGAATGTGCATGCGATTGCAGCGATCTACCGTTTCGAAATGGCGCGCGCCTTCCGCACGCTCACCCAGTCGATCGCCTCGCCGGTATTGTCGACCTCGCTGTACTTCGTGGTGTTCGGGGCCGCGATCGGTTCGCGCATGGGCGATATCGACGGCATCAGCTACGGCGCCTTCATCATTCCCGGCCTGGTGATGCTGTCGCTGCTCAACGAGAGCATTTCCAACGCCTCGTTCGGCATCTACATGCCGCGCTGGGCCGGCACCATCTACGAGGTGCTGTCCGCGCCGGTGGCGTGGTGGGAGATCGTGATCGGCTACGTGGGCGCGGCGGCGACCAAGTCGGTGATGCTGGGGTTGTTGATCCTGCTGACCGCACGGCTGTTCGTGCCGTATGAGATCGCGCACCCGGTGTGGATGCTGGGCTTTCTGGTGCTCACCGCGCTGACCTTCAGCCTGTTCGGTTTCATCATCGGCATCTGGGCCGATGGCTTCGAAAAATTGCAGGTGATTCCGCTGATGGTGGTGACGCCGCTGACCTTCCTGGGCGGCAGTTTCTATTCGATCAACATGCTGCCGCCGTTGTGGCAGAAGGTCACGCTGTTCAATCCGGTGGTGTATCTGATCAGCGGCTTCCGCTGGAGTTTTTACGGCAGGGCCGATGTGCATATCGCAGTGAGCACCGGCATGACGTTCCTGTTCCTGCTGGTGTGCCTGGGCATCGTGGCGGCGATCTTCCGCAGCGGATATCGGCTCAAGGCGTGAGTGGTGGATGCAATGGTTTGGTTGGCCGCATCCTGGTGGATGCCGGCAGGTGTCCAGGTAAGGCCCAGAGTGGGTCGAATGCGCGGTGCCCTCACCGCTCGCGGGACACGCCGTAAACCCATCCGTGCGGGCTCGATGGCGGCATCCATGCCGCCATCGGCCCCCAACCGGTAAGGACACCGCACCAGACAGTTTCCCGGCGGCTTTGTTGAAAGCTCTGCGCACCGACCAACTTGACTGGTCCTTGCCGGCCCACCGTCGCGGGACCCTTGGCAGCATGGAGCCGCTACGGAGCTGACAAGGACTACTTTCAGCGTGTCCGGCTTCGGTGGGCGGCGAGGTCCCTGCGGCCGCGGCACAGATCAGCCGACCTGCAGCAGCGTTGTGTGAAGTCGTGTTGTCCGTTGCTTTTACTCGGCAGCCTTGGCGCCGTCCTTGCTGTCCAGGTAATAGGCCACCACTTCGCCCTTGATCTTCATCGTCATCGGGTTGCCGCGACGGTCGCGCGCCTTGCCGACCTGCACCTTGATCCAGCCTTCGCTGACCGAGTATTCCTCCACGTTGTCGCGTTCGACACCGTTGAAGCGCACGCCGACGCCGCGGTTGAGGGCATCGGCATTATGGAACGGGTTGCGTGCGTCGATGGCCAGGTGATCGGGAGGGGTATCGCTCATGGGAAAGGCGTCATGGCGGCCGGGATAGCCGTCTTCGGCCGCACAGGATACGGGCCTGCGCCGGGAAGACCAGTCCTGGCGACGCGGTGACGTGCGCCAATCGGTTTGCTTGCGCGCCGTCAGGCCTCACACTTCTGGCCCTGCACTCCAGCAAACGAGACCGCAATGCCTGACAACAGTGCCGACTACGAAGACGACGAAGGCCTGCAGCCCGAGGGCGACGAAGACGATGTGGATGACCATCCGGCGCGGGTGTGGAACCTGCTAGTGCTGATCAACCCCGGCGACGAGGACACCGCGTTGGCCCAGTTCGACGCCTGGCGCGAAACGCAGGCCGAGGTCGATCACGACGCAGGCGACGACGCCTGGTTGTGGGCGCTGAAGGACGTGATCGACTGGCGCTCGGGCTTCTATGTGGACTGGAAGGACGCCGACGCGTTCATCGCCGCCATCGACGAACTCAGTGCGCGCTGGAACCTGCGCATCGACTGGGGCGGCGACCTGGACGACGAAGACTTCGCCGGCAACCTGGAGGTCCCCGATTTGATGGCGGTGGCATTCGACCGCCTGCGCGAGCACGGCTACTCGCTGTGGAACTGGAACACCGGTGGCGATGCCTACGCCGGCTGGATTGCGCTTAGCCGCGACGACGACGCCATGCTGGCGCTGACCTCGTTGCTGGGGGTGGAAGTGCGGCTGGGGAATGAGGCGTTTTGAATGTTAATCGGGAATCGGGAATCGGGAATCGGGAATCGGGAATCGCGGGAGCGGTCTGTGGGTGTGTAGGGCGTGTCGAGCCGTGGTAGTGCGCACTCCGCGGCAGCACGCCTAGCGAGTGGTGCCAGTAGGGTCAGCCGCGCAGGCATGGTCCACGGCCCGGCGATTGCCACGTAGGAGCGTGCCTGCGCGCGACGGGGGGCACCGGGACAGCCCCTCGCGCTCGGGCGCGCTCCTACAACGGCGAGCCGCCAATCAGGTTGCGGCCACCGCCGTTGCGACTCCCTAATCCCGATTCTCCAATCCCCTGCCTCAGGGCGCTTCGGCCCGCGCCTGCGCCCGCGCATTGGCGATCAAGGCCTTGAGCAGTGCGCGGTCTGTGTGGCGGGAGATGGGAATGGCGCCGAAGGCAATGGCCTCAAGGCGGAGCGGTGCGGGCACGTCGTAGTGCGCACCGCTGAGTTTGTTCTGGAAGGCGCGGCGGGGAATGCCCAGCCGCGCCGCCATGGCATGCAGCTCGTCCAGCGTATCGCCGAGCAGGTGCGCCCAGCGCTGGTCGCGCCACAGGTGCACCGCATCGTCGACATAGACGGCCATCGGCCGGGTCAGGCCTTCTTGGACGTCTTCGGCTTCTTGCCCGCGCTGTCGCCGTCGGGCTCGTCCGCCGCGGTGTCGGACGCCTCGTCGCTGGCGTCTGCAGCACTGTCGGTGGCGCTGGCAGTGTCGTCTTCAGCCACGTCGTCAGCACCGGCCTCGGTGCCGGCGTCCTCTGCTGCGTCTTCCGCGTCGCCGTCTTCATCCGCATCGGCGTTCTGGAACTCGGACACCAGCTTGGTCAGGTATTCCTCGGCGGTCTGGCCTTCGTCGGCGGCCAGGTCGTCGATCATCTGCTGCAGCTGGGTCGAATATTCCAGCGAAATGGTCTTGCCTTCGGCTTCCTGCAGGTTGGCCAGGTGCTTGAGCATGGCCAGCATCGGGACCGGGTTGTCGGCACTGCCCATGGTCTGGCCGCCGATCGACAACATCCACTCGCTGCCACCCTGCAGGCCGATCGCGGCGACCACGCGGCCATCGGCGTCCTGCAGCACGGCATGGTTGGTGACCTGGGGCGCCTGGCCCAGACGGACGAAGGGGCGCTTGGGCTGCTGCTTCTTGCGCTTGTCGCGCTTGGCCTTGGAATTGCGGGACACGGTGTTCTCGACGCTGGGAATGGCCGGCCATTCTAGAGCGTGCGCCGCACGATGCGATGCGTAGCGGAGTTGGCCCGTGGCGGCGGCCGGGCCGGCGGGACGCACCGTCTTTGCAGGCACCGACCGAGGAGCCGCCACCAGTACGCCAAGCCCGAACAACCGCAGGCCATGTTCGGTGGGGGCGATTTCCTGGCAAATCCCAATCGCCGCCTGCGCCTCCAGGCCTCCCGCCCCGCGTTACTGCTTGTCCACCGCCGCTTCAGCCGCTTTGGCGAGCGCCGTGGCAGAGGCCACCTGCGCGCTGGAAGACATGCGTGGTCCTGCCGGACGCGCAGCAGCAGTTCCTGCCGATGCTAGGGCCGGGGCCGCAGCCGCAGCCGCGGCGACTGGCGGGGTCGTGGCTGGTTTTGCGCCTTCGGCAGGCGTCCCCACGGTGGCGGTGCCGGTGGCCGCGGCGCCGCTCAGATCCGGCACCTGGGTGTCGGCATCGTGCAGCGATTTGCCCAGGGCCACGCCTTGTCCGGCGCCGGCCAGGGCCGCGTTTTCGGCGTCCTGGGTCATCACCACGATACTGATGCGGCGGTTGATCGGGTTCTGCGGATCGGTCTTGTCGAACAGCACCGACGAGGACAGCCCCACCACGCGCGTCACCTTGGCATCGGACATGCCCCCGGCCACCAGGGCGCGGCGCGCGGCATTGGCGCGGTCGGCGCTGAGTTCCCAATTGGTGTAGCCGGCATCGCTGCTGTAGGCGGTGGTGTCGGTATGACCGGTGATGCTGATGTGGTTGGGCACCTGATTGATGAAGCTGGACAGCTCGCGCAGGATCGCCACCGTATACGGCTTGAGTTGGTCGCGGCCGATGTCGAACATGGGGCGGTTCTGCTTGTCCACGATCTGGATGCGCAGGCCATCGGGCGTGAGGTCCAGCAGCAACTGGTCCTTGAACGGCTCCAGCGCCTGGCTCTTGTCGATGGCCTCTTTCAGGTCCTGCATCAGCGCTTCCAGGCGCTTCTTGTCCTTGGCGCGGCTGTCCACGTCGGTATCGGCCGCGTTGTCGCGCTTGCGGCCCATTTCGTCCTTCTGCCCCTTGGCCATGTCGGCGGTACCGCCGAGCTTGATCATCGAGGTGCTGGCGCCGCCGGGTCCGTTCATGCCGGGCGAAGGCGCTGGCGATTTGCCGGACAGCGGGCTGGGGTTGCGGAAGTATTCGGAGATCGCCGCGCGCTGTTCCTTGGTGGTGGCCGCCATCAGCCACAGCACCAGGAAGAAGGCCATCATCGCGGTCACGAAGTCGGCAAACGCCACCTTCCAGGCGCCGCCATGATGGCCGCCGCCCTGTACCTTCTTGACCCGTCGGATGATGACGGTGGATTTGGCCTCGGCCATGACCGTGGCCCTACTTGATCGTCTTCAGGTGCGTTTCGAAATCGCCGAAGCTCGGACGCACATTGGAGGGCAGGGTCTTGCGCGCGAATTCCAGCGCAATCTTCGGGTTGTAGCCACGCAGGCACGCCAGCAGCGCGGTCTTGACCGCTTCGTAGATGCGCCCGTCCTGCTCGGCACGCGCTTCCATCGCCGCCGACAACGGCGAGACGAAGCCGTAGGCCAGCAGGATGCCGAGGAAGGTGCCGACCAGCGCGGCGCCGACGTGGTGGCCGATCTCTTCGATTGGCCCGCCGATCGAGCCCATGGTGATCACGATGCCGAGCACCGCCGCCACGATGCCGAAGCCGGGCAGGCCGTCGGACACCTTGCTCAGCGCATGCGAAGGTGCCAGAGCTTCGTGATGGTGTTTTTCCAGTTCCAGTTCGAGCAGCGGTTCCAGCTCGTGCGGCTCGATGTTGCTGCCGATCATCAGGCGCAGGCAGTCGGTGATGAAGTCCAGCAGGTGATGGTCGGCCACCACCTTGGGGTAGTTGCCGAAGATGGTGCTGTCCTGCGGCTTTTCGACATGGTCTTCCAGCGCCATGAAGCCGTCGCGGCGCGCCTTGTTCAGCAGCTCGTAGATCAGGCTCAGGGTGTCCTTGTAGTCGTCGGACTTGTACTGCGGGCCCTTGAACACGCCCATGATGCCGCTGAGGGTTTCCTTGACGATCTTGCCCGGCGTGCTGACCAGGAAGGCGCCCAATGCCGCGCCACCGATGATCATCAGCTCGTACGGCTGCCACAGCGCGCCCAGCTTTCCGTGCGACAGCACGTAGCCGCCGAGGACGCTGACGATGACGACGATGAAGCCAACGATGATGAGCATGGCGCAGCCGGAAGCAAACTGGGGTTGCTAGTGGTTTCGGCTTGCGCAGCCGATTCTTGAAGCGCACGGCGTGAAGACGTGCGTTGTCGCTGAATGTCTAGCCGATTGTGGTGGCGGTCTCATGCACGCATTTAAGCGCCTCGCCGCCTGCCAGCGACAGCGTCGATTCGCCGGCGTGTTCCCAGAATTGGTTGCCCTGCGCATCGGCAAAGCGCGCCCCGGATGCCGCCTGGCCACTGAGCAGGATCAGCGTGCGGCCTTCGAGGGTCAGCTGCAGGGTATCGGTGGCCGCGTCGAAGCGTGTCGCGATCGTGCGCGGACCGCAGCGCCAGGCCACCGTCTGCGCAGGAAGCGTGGGGTCGGCAGCCGCCGCGGCTGGGGCGGGCGTCTTGGCCGGACGCGGCAGCGGGCCGGTCACGCTGGCGTCGGTGCCTCTTGCGCGCCGGGGCCGGGAAGGCCTGCCCACGACTGAACACGCGGCCGCTTCACGGCTGGGACGTAGCCTGCGTGTGGCCGACCGTACGAAATCAAGCCGTGTCTGGAGTTCTGGCGCCGCAACCGATTTTCACAGCGCTATCGCCGGCTCGAACCGCCCGTGAGCGGTGCTGGCCTCAGCGCACAAAGCGCAGGGAGGCGTTGTCGAGCACCTCCAGGCACTGCAATGGCGGTGTCCTCGCAGGTACGCGGGCCATCAGGCCGCTTGCGCCTCGGCGCCTCGGCGATGCAGGGGGTTCGGCAGGGCCTGGCCGTTTTCGGTGAAGCCCAGCGAGACCGAGTTCAGGCAGTGGCGCTCGCCGGTGGGGGGCGGGCCGTCCGGGAACACATGGCCCAGATGGCTGTCGCAGCGCGCGCACACGATTTCGGTGCGGATCATGCCGTAGCTGGTGTCGCGGATCTCGCGCACATGGGCAGGGTCGTAAGGCGCAAAGAAGCTCGGCCAGCCGGTGCCGGACTCGAATTTGGCGCTGGAACGGAACAACGGCAGGCCGCACAGCCGGCATGTGTAGACACCGTCCAGCTTGTTGTCCAGGAACACCCCGCAGAACGGCGCCTCGGTGCCATGGTGCAGCAGCACGCGCTGTTCCTCGTCGCTGAGCCCGGCGATCAGGGCATCGCGTTGGGCGGGGGAGGGAGGGGTCAGATCGAACTGGCTCATGGGGTTCTCGCATGCGCTCGCCAGCGGGGTGCCGGCGCCTGCTTCCGTGATGTGGGCATTGTCGGGGTGGTTCAACCGTTGAGACGCAGCCAACAGCCCGCCACTGCGGCGGAGGTCAGCCCTTCTTCGCACCGCAACCACCTTGCGAAAGCGTTCATCCCCCGGCCGGTCGCATGCATTGTCGCAGCGTCCTTGCGCCCCAATCACTGCATGACCCTCGAAACACGCAAGGTGCCTGTCATGGCGATCCACGCATCAAGCCGCCGCGTTCTGCTGTGCGTTCTACTGACGATGGCCGGCGCGGTGGCGGCGCAGTCGGCCACCACCACGCGCTCGTCCACGACCTTGCAGCCCATCACCACGCCGACGCCCGTCCAGCCCACGGTGACGCCGCCGCGCGCGCTGCAGCCGGCGCCTTCCGCCGCACCGGTGCCTTCGCAGCTGGGGCAACGCCCGGTCGCGCCGAGCATCCCCACGCACGGGCCGGCACAAACGCCGATCGCGCCTGCGGGCAGCCAGGTGGCGCCGACCAAGCCGATGGTCTACGACCGCAATGGCCGCTTGCTGCAGGGCATGCAGCCGGCCGGCGCCAACCGGGTGCTGGATACCAAGACCGGCCGCTACTACGACGCGGTACCGGCGGGCGATGGCATGCGCGTGGTGCGCTGACAGCGGCGGCGCGATCTGCTGGTGCCAACCGCCAACCGCCAACC